>JBOGDX010000464.1:0-2906 GCA_050743225.1 Actinomycetes bacterium
GGGTCGGGCAGCGGGTGCCGCCCGCCCGACCGGTCCGCCGCCGGGGGTGCGGAGAGGTCACGCTCGAGGTCCGCGTACGCCGCCCCGGGCAGGTGGCCGGCGCGGAACGCCTCGACGCCGGGCGGCCCGCCCAGCCGCCATCGCACGTCGAGCAGGGTGGGTGGCGTCGCGGAGGCGAGCCACGTGGCGAGCTCGGAGACGTCGACCGTCTGCTCGGGCACGAGCCTCGTCAGCCTCCTACCCGGGGACTGACGGCGCAGGCGGCGACGTCGAACGGCAGTGCGTCGGGCGAGAGGGCTGCCTGCCGGACGAGCGCGTCGGCGGAGGCAGCCGTCATCCTGCGCATGTGGTGGCGACGGCAGAGCACCTCGTAACCCACCTGCTCCCCCGCGGCGGTGTCTCCCACAACGACCTGATCGCCCTCGACGACCATGCCTCCGCCGACGGTCCGGGCGTTGTGGGTCGCGCGGGCACCGCACCAGCACAGCGCCTCGACCTGCGGCACCTGGACCCGGTCGGCGAGCTCGATAAGCCGCTGGGACCCGGGGAACAGGCGGGTCCGGAAGTCGGCGGTGATGCCGAAGGCGAAGACGTCCACCGCCATCTCGTCCACGATGCGTGCGAGCTGCTCGACCTGCAGCGTGGTGTAGAACTGCGCCTCATCACAGATGAGGTAGTCGACGCGGCCGCCGCGCGTCCGTCGCTCGGCCACGACGTCCCAGAAGTCGATGTCCCCGGTCACCTCGACGGCGGGCGTCGACAGCCCCAGCCGGCTGGACAGGGTCGACGCGCCGGCGCGGTCGAGGCGGGTGAAGATGAGTCCGGCCCGGCCGCGTTGGCGGTGGTTGTGATCCATCTGCAGCGCAAGGGTCGACTTGCCGCAGTCCATGGTCCCCGAGAAGAAGACGAGCTCGGCCATTGCTCCCCACAGCTCCCTGGTGGCTTGAACGTGGCGGGTCGGTGGTTGTTCGGTGGCATCGTTCCATCCGGGCCGGCTCGGGCCGTAACCAGTGCGCACGACGCGTCGTTGACCCGACATTGGCACCGCTCTCGGGGGCGAGGGGCCGCGTCGCCGAGGGGACGGCGTGGCCCCTCCGTCTGCGCCGCCTAGATGTGGCGCACGAGCAGAGGCACGACGAGCTCGTCGTCGGTCACCGAGCCGTGCAGCCCGACCAGGCCGAGCACCGAGTCAGGGAGGACGCGCGGGTCGACGACGGCGGAGTCCTTCCGGGCGACGGCGACGACGTCGCCGATCAGCGGGAGGACGCGCTCGTCCACGACCGGCCCGTACAACCCGGCAGCCACCGCATCGTCGCGCGACAGCACCCAGAAGTCGTCGCCCAGCACCTCCCGCCAGGCCATGAGAACGTCCGCCGCGGCACCGGAGATGGTGTGCACATGCACGCCGCGCAGGTCACCGGCGACCACCTCGACGCCATCGTCGAGCGCGGGTGTCGTGGACACGTCCCAGCGGTTCTCGAACGGTACGTCGATCATGCCGTGGTCGGAGGTCACCACTAGTGTGCTGCCACGGGGCAGCTCACCGGCGAGCTGCTCGACGACGCGGTCGACATGCCCCAGCTCCTGCCGCCAGGCGTCGCTGCCGCACCCGTGACGGTGGCCGGTCGCGTCCAGCTCGCCCCAGTAGACGTAGGTGAGGGAGCGGCCTGCCCCGCGTACGGCCGCTGCGGCCGCTGCCACCCGCTCCCCCACTGACTCGGCCCGCGCGTACCGACCGCCGCGCAGCCCCGCCTCGGTGAGCCCCTGCCCGTCGAACTTCCGCGGCCCCACCCGGGTGACCTCGACGCCGGCCGCCTCGGCGACCTCGAAGGCGGTGGGGTGCGGCTGAAGCGACCGCATGTCGGTCTGGCCGGGAAGGGCGAGGGTGTTGACGAGACGACCGTCCGGCAGACGCATGACGAGGCCGGTCACGCCGTGCCGGCCGGGCGGCAGGCCGGTGCCGAGCGAGGTCAGGGCGATCGACGTGGTCGTCGGGAACACCGAGGTGATCGCCCGGCTGCCGCTGTCGGACAGCAGTGACGTGAGGAACGGCGCGGTGGCCGGCTCCGACCGCAGCGCGGACATGCCGAGCCCGTCCACGAGCACCAGGCAGGTGCGCGCCGAGACGTTCAGCGCGAGTCGGTCCGGGCCGCTGGGGACGCCGAGACAGTGCAGGACCCCCGGCAGGACCTCGGCCAACGACCCGCTGCCGTACGCGGGCAGCGGCGGGAGGTCGTGGGTCAATGCGCGGTGGCGCGGGACAGCGCGGCGGCGAAGCCCAGCATCCGGGCCACGGCGTCGGCTCCCTCGGCCGCCTCGCTGACCCGAAGGGCGATGTCGTCCGCCGACGCGGTGCCGGTGTAGCCGTGGTCGGCGTCGCACTCCGGGTCGCCGCAGGTGGCGGGCTCGAGGTCGATCCGGCTGACCGCGCCCCAGCCGATGGTCACGGTGACCTCCTGCGGCGCCGAGCCGCCGCGGTAGCGCATCGGGTCGGTCACCACCCGGTTGACCACGACGGACCTGATGGTCGACAGCGGCACCGCCTCCGTCGACGCGGTGACGTAGGACGACTGCGGTGTCGAGTCGGCGGGGTGGTCGTCGGCGTGGCCGAGGACGAGCCGCCCGGGCGTGAGGGCGAGCACGGTGATGTGCCGGCGGACCTCCTCGGCGTCGAACGTCGTCTCCTGGTGGACGACGAACGCCTCGACGGGCTCACCCGCCACCGCTGCGTCGACGGCGTCGGCGACGAGCTCGGGGTGGTAGCCAGCGTGGTCGATCGCCGCTCGCAGGCCGGCCAGCGACGTGTCGGTCATGCGCCCCATCCTTGCACCCCCGCAGCCCGCCCCGGCGGTTCCTGTGGACGGAGTCACCCGGACAGCGCCCGGGCGCCGCGATCGGCCCGGGCC
>JBOGDX010000465.1:0-2903 GCA_050743225.1 Actinomycetes bacterium
GGTCAGCACCCACCGTCGCCGACCGGGTGACCGGCAGGCCCAGTTCCCCGGCCGTGGCCATGGCCTCGGTGTCGAGGTCGTAGCGAACCTCCATGTGGTCCGACACGAACCCGATGGGCACCAGGACGGCACCTGGTACGCCCGCCGTCGCGAGAGACTCCAAGTGGTCGTTGACGTCGGGCTCGAGCCAGGCCTGGGCGGGTGGCCCGCTGCGGCTGCAGTAGACGAGGTCGAACCGGTGCCCGGTGCCGGTCTCCGCTGCCACTCCCTCCGCGACGAGGCGGGCGACCTCCTGGTGCTGCGCCACGTAGGCGCCACCGTCCGGGCCGCTTCGCTCGCTCATCGACAACGGCACCGCGTGCGTGACGAAGACGAGCCGCGCCGCCCGTCGTGCGTCCGGCGGCAGCTCGTCGACGGCGACGCGCGTGCTCTCGACCATCGCCGCGACAAACCCTGGATGGTTGAAGTAGTGCCGCACCCGGTCGACCTCGGGCGCCCGCTCGCCGAGAGCGGCCGTCGCCACGGCGAGGTCCTCCCGGTACTGCCGGCACCCGGAGTACGACCCATAGGCGGACGTGAGCAGGGCCAGCACCCTCCCTGCTCCGTCGTCGGCCAGTCGCCGGAAGGTGTCGGGGAGGTAGGGGTCCCAGTTGCGGTTGCCCCAGTAGACCGGCAGCTCGATCCCGTGCTCCGAAAAGTCCTTGCCGATCGCCTCGACGAGCGCGCGGTTCTGCCCGTTGATCGGGCTCACCCCGCCGAACCGTAGGTAGTGCTGGGCGACCGCTTGCAGCCGGTGCCTCGGGACGCCTCGCCCGCGGGTCACGTTCTCCAGGAACGGCAGGACGTCGTCGGGGCCCTCCGGACCGCCGAACGAGACGAGAAGCAGGGCGTCGTACGGCGAGACGTCGAGCGGGTCAGTGGCCACCCGGGCATCGTCGCAAACGAGTGGCGCGACCGTCGGGACGGTCCCGTACGGTGCGCCCGTGCTCACGCCCTACCGCGAGCTGCTGGCGACACCCGGCGGCAAGACCTTCTCGGGCGCGGCGTTCGTGGCTCGCATGCCGATCTCGATGGTCGGGCTCGGGATCGTGCTCCTGGTCGTGGGTGAGAACGGCCTGTACGGCGTGGCAGGTGCCGTCTCGGCGACCTTCGCCCTCGTCAACGCGGCGTCGGCGCCGGTCATCGCACGCCTAGTCGACCGTCTCGGGCAGACGACGGTCCTCGCCCCGGCCGTGGCCGTGCACCTCACGTTCCTGACACTGTTCGTCGTCCTCGTCACGGCGGGCGCCCCGACCTGGACCTTCTATGCCTCGGTTGCCGCGGCCGCGTGCTTCGGCCCGTCCATCGGCTCGCTGGTGCGCGCCCGGTGGGGACACGTGCTCGGCTCCGGCGGGCGGTTGCAAACCGCGTACGCCTACGAGTCCGTGCTCGACGAGCTGATCTTCGTCCTCGGGCCGCTGATCGTCACGGTGCTGGCGACCCGGGTCAACCCGCAGGCGGGACTGCTCAGCGCCGTCGGCCTGCTCGCCGTCGGCACCACCGCCCTGCTGGCCCACCGGGCGAGCGAACCGCCGGCGGCCGCAGGGCACGAGGAGGGCCACCCGTCCGCGTTGCGCAGCCCCGGGCTGCCGGTGCTGATGCTCGTGATGTTCTTCATCGGCGGCGTCTTCGGGTCGGTCGAGATCAGTGCCGTCGCCTTCAGCGACGAGATCGACCGAACGGCACTGGCCGGCCCGCTGCTCGCCTGTTACGCCGGCGGGAGCGCGCTGTCGGGCCTCGTCTTCGGAGCCGTCCACTGGACGCTGACCGCGCGCCGCCGCCTGCTGCTCGGCGCGAGCGCCATGACGGTCACTGTCACCACGCTGCCCGCCGCCGACACACCCGGTGTACTGGCCGGGTGCCTGTTCCTCGCGGGCCTTGGCATCGCGCCCACCCTGATCAGCGGGTTCTCGCTCGTCGAGCGCATGGTGCCGGCCGGCACCGTGACCGAGGGACTGACCTGGGCGACGACCGGCCTCATCGTCGGGTTCTCCGGAGCGACATGGCTCTCCGGCCGACTCGTCGACAGCCGAGGGGTCAGCGAGGCGTTCGCGGTGGCGATCGGGTCCGGGTTGTCTGCCCTGGTGGTCTGCTCCCTCGTGCACCGGCGCCTCCCTCGCTGACCTCGAGCGGTCCTCCGACGCTGCGGCGGGAGGGATGTCGACAAGTCGGCGGCGCGCCGGGCGCGCCTCCCCGACGCCTGCGGTGCCGGCCCATAGGTTGGCACCCGTCGGTCCGATGCACGACCGGGAGGCTGCGACGATGACAGGCGGGGACGATGCAGGCGCCCGGGCGACCGGCGCGGTGACGGACCTGCGGCTCGTCGCTCTCACTCCCGACCGCTCGCACCTGGTCCTCGAGGACTCCGACAGCAGGCAGTTCCGGGTGCCGGTCGACGAGCGGCTCGCCGCCGCCCTGCGCTCCGACCGGGACCGCAGCGACCGTTCCCGGCCAGGCCAGCTGGAGATCGCCTTGGAGAGTCAGCTCAGCCCGCGAGAGATCCAGGCCCGCATCCGGGCGGGGCACAGTGTCGAGGAGGTCTCCCGTGCGGCCGGCATCTCGGCCGAGCGGGTGGAGCGCTACGCCAGCCCGGTCATCGCCGAGCGCGAGCACGTCGTCGAGCAGGCGCAGCGGGCACCCGCCCGCCGGGCGAGCGGCGGCAAGGCACCCGGCTTGGCCGACCTCGTCGAGTTGCGGCTGGCCGAGCAGAGCGCCGCGCGCGAGTCGACGGAGTGGGACGCGTGGCGCGGCGACGACGACCGATGGACGGTCCGCCTCTGCTACCTGGCCGGCGGGCGGGCCCGGGTGGCCACCTGGACGTTCGACCCCCGCGGCTGTTTGTTATAGAAAGCGGAGGTCGATGG
>JBOGDX010000466.1:0-2894 GCA_050743225.1 Actinomycetes bacterium
AGCCCGGCGAGGCCGTCCAGGTATCGCCTGCCCTGGTCGTCCCAGATGTACGGGCCGTCGCCGCGCACGATCACGGGCACGTGCTGGCCGGCGGACTGGTAGGTCGACATCCGGGTGAAGTGCATCCACAGGTGGTTGCGGGCGCGTTCGGCGAGCGGGTCCTCACCGGACTCGTAGACGTCCTGTGCAACGGTCATCTGGTTCCCCAGTTGTAGAGCTGCTTGTGGAGCTTCAGGTACACGAACGTCTCGGTGCTTCGGACCGTGGGCACGGCCCGGATGCGCTTGCTCACCAGCTCGAGCAGGTGGTCGTCGTGCTCGCAGACGACCTCGACCAGCAGGTCGAAGCCGCCGGCCGTGATGACGACGTAGTCGACCTCGGGCAGCTCGGCGATCTTCTCTGCGACCGACTCGACGTCGCCCTCACAGCGGACGCCGATCATCGCCTGGCGGGGGAAGCCCACCTGGAGCGGGTCGGTCACCGCGACGATCTGCATGACTCCGGCGTCGAGCAGCCGCTGCACGCGCTGGCGCACGGCGGCCTCAGACAGTCCGACCGCCTTGCCGATCGTCGCGTACGCGCGCCGGCCGTCCTCCTGCAGCTGCTCGATGATCGCCTTCGAGACGTCGTCGAGCACGACCCCGTTGCTGCGGTCCCTCGCTGCCATGGGCCCGATCCTCGCGAGTGCGCGGGGTGCTTGGCAAGTGATTCCGTGGCCGGGCGAGTCAGATGTTGCTGAATCTGTCGTGTACGCAACGCATCACTGTTGAGAAGCGCGCCGGCACGGCTACCCTCGCGACGTACCCCTCTCGATGCCAGGAGCCTCTCGTGACCACCGACGCCCAGCCCCGTGTCCTGAGCAACTTCGTGGCCGGAAAGCACGTCGACGCAGCCGACGGCCGCACCAGTGAGGTGGTGGACCCGACCACCGGGCAGGTGTTCGCGCGGGCGACCGTCTCGTCGGCCGCGGACGTGGACGCCGCCGTCGCCGCCGCCGCGGCGGCGTTCGAGGGTTGGCGGGACAGCACGCCCAGCGACCGGCAGAAGGCGCTGATCCGCATCGCCGACGCCATCGAGTCGCGCGCGGAGGAGCTCGTCGCCGCCGAGTGCGAGAACACCGGCAAGCCGCGCGGGCTGACCATGTCCGAGGAGATCCCTCCGATGGTCGACCAGATCCGCTTCTTCGCGGGCGCGGCGCGGGTCCTCGAGGGCCGCTCGGCGGGCGAGTACATGGCCGGGCACACGTCGTTCGTGCGCCGCGAGCCGATCGGGGTGTGCGCGCAGGTGACGCCGTGGAACTACCCGATGATGATGGCGGTCTGGAAGTGGGCGCCGGCGATCGCCGCCGGAAACACGGTCGTCCTGAAGCCAGCGGACACCACGCCGGTCTCCACGCTCCTCATGGCAGAGATCATGGCCGAGTTCCTGCCTCCCGGTGTGTTCAACGTGGTGACCGGTGACCGGGACACCGGCCGGGCGCTCGTCGCGCACCCGGTGCCGCAGATGGTGTCGATCACCGGGTCGGTCCGCGCGGGGATGGAGGTCGCGGGCTCCGCCGCGACGGACCTGAAGAAGGTGCACCTCGAGCTCGGTGGGAAGGCGCCGGTCGTCGTCTTCGACGACGCCGACCTCGAGGCTGCGGCCGAGGCGATCGCCGTGGCCGGCTACTTCAACGCAGGGCAGGACTGCACGGCAGCCACCCGAGTGCTGGCCGCACCCGGCATCCACGACGACTTCGTGCAGGCGCTGGCCAAGGAGGCCGTGGAGAACGCGAGAACGGGACGCCCCGACGACGAGGACGCGCTGTTCGGCCCGCTCAACAACGCCAACCAGCTCGACCGCGTCATGGGGTTCCTGCAGCGCGCGCCGGAGCACGCCTCGGTCGCGGCGGGCGGCGGCCGCGTCGGGGGTGACCTGTCCGCTGGCTACTTCCACGAGGCGACCGTTGTGTCCGGGCTCCGGCAGGACGACGAGATGGTCCAGGAAGAGATGTTCGGCCCGGTCATCACGGTGCAGCGGTTCTCCGACGAGGACGAAGCGGTGCGCTGGGCGAACGGCGTGCAGTACGGCCTGGCCTCCTCGGTGTGGACCAAGGACCACGGGCGGGCGATGCGGATGGCCAAACGGCTCGACTTCGGCTGTGTCTGGATCAACACCCACATCCCGTTGGTGGCCGAGATGCCGCACGGCGGGTTCAAGCACTCCGGTTACGGCAAGGACCTCTCGGTCTACGGGTTCGAGGACTACACGAGGATCAAGCACGTGATGTCCAACATCGAGTCGTGACCGGGTCCACTTCCTCCGCGGGGTGGTGATGCGGGTCGACCTGGTGCTGCGCGGGACTGTTCGGACGGGGGACCCGTGGGCGCCGCTGGCGCGGGGGGTCGCCGTCAACGACGGCGTCGTCGTCGCAGTTGACGAAGACGCGCTCGAGCTGGTCGGCGGCGCCCGCGAGGTGGTCGACCTGCAGGGCGGTTGTGCGCTTCCGGGCTTCGGCGACGGGCACGTCCACCCGCTGTGGGGCGGCGTCGAGCTGGCCGGGCCGGACGTGCGCGACGCGACGTCAGTGGCGGAGGTCGTCGAGGCGGTACGCCGGTATGCCGCGACGCACTCGGACGACGAGTGGATCCAGGGCGGGCCGTACGACCCGACGCTGGCGCCAGGCGGCCTGTTCGACGCCCGCTGGCTCGACGATGCGCTGCCCGACCGGCCCGTCGTGCTGCAGTCGAGCGACCACCACTGCGCCTGGGTCAACAGCGTGGCGCTGCGACGCGCCGGTGTCGACGCGACAACGCCGGACCCGCCGTCGGGCACGGTCGCGCGGCGCCCGGACGGCACGCCGCTGGGAACGCTGGTCGAGTGGACGGCGATGGACCTGGTGCTGCGTCACGCGC
>JBOGDX010000467.1:0-2868 GCA_050743225.1 Actinomycetes bacterium
GTGCCGACGCGATCGCGTCGGAGCCGGACCGGAGGTCCTCGGCGGGCACCGCGACGAGGACTGCGGCCGGCGTGCTCCGAGACGCCGCCAACAGGCCGCGGGAGAGCAGCGGCGCGAGTGCTCTGGTCACGCCGAGCGAGATGCCGACCCCGGGGTAGGTCGACCTGCCGTCGGCGGCCAGGGCGTCGTACCGACCGCCCGAGCAGACCGACCCGAGCTGTTCGTAGCCCCGCATCCGCGTCTCGTAGACGGTGCCGGTGTAGTAGTCGAGCCCGCGGGCGATCCGCAGGTCGGCCATCACCGAGAACCGCTCCGTGCGCAACGCGCTGGTCCCTCTCAGGACGCGGTCGAGCTCGTCGAGCCCCTCGTCCAGCAGCGGGTGCTTGACGCCGAGGTCGCGCACCCTCTCCGCGAGGTCGTCACCGGCGGACCGAACGGTGGTGAGGGCGAGGCAGGCACGCGCCTGCTCGGTGGTCAGCCCGGCCTCGGTGACCAGCATCTCGACGACGGCCTCGCCACCCACCTTGTCCAGCTTGTCGACTACGCGCATGACCCCGGCGACGGCCTGGTCTGACTCGACACCGACCCCGCGGTAGTAGCCCTCGATGAGCTTGCGGCTGTTGACCTGCATCACGACCGGCGGGAGGGGTAGTCGGGCGAACGCGTCCGCCATGACCTGCGCGACCTCGACCTCGTGGTGGAACGAGAGCGTGTCCCGGCCGATGACGTCGACGTCGGCCTGGGTGAACTCCCGGAAGCGTCCCTCCTGCGGCCGCTCGCCCCGCCACGCCTTCTGGATCTGGTAGCGCCGGAATGGGAAGTCGAGGTGGCCGGCGTTCTCCAGCACGTAGCGCGCCAGCGGCACGGTCAGGTCGAAGTGCAGGCCGAGCGAGGCCCCCGCTGACGTCGCCGACGGATCCTCATCGGGGTCGGCCTGCAGCCGCCGCAGGGTGTAGAGCTCCTTGTCCGTCTCCCCCTTGCGCAGCAGCTGGTCCAGCGGCTCGACGGCCCGGGTCTCGACCGAGACGAAGCCGTGCAGCTCGAAAGTGTCGCGCAGCAGGTCGAGGACGTGCTGCTCGACGACTCGCTGGCGCGGCAGCCACTCCGGGAACCCGCTCAGCGGTGTGGGCTTTGACACGCGCCTAGAGCCCCCGGCGGGGGCCGGCGGTCAGCCCGCGCAGGAACGGGTTCGTGGTCCGTTCCTGCCCCACGGTCGTCTGCGGCCCGTGGCCGGGCAGCACGACCACGTCGTCGTCGAGCGGCAGCACCGTGCGGGCGAGGCTGGCCATCATCGTCTCGGTGTCGCCGCCGGGCAGATCGGTGCGTCCGATGGATCCGGCGAAGAGCAGGTCGCCGGTCAGCATGACCTGCGAGACCTCCTCGTGCGGGAGCCGGAACGCCACCGACCCGGGCGTGTGCCCGGGGGCGTGGTCGACCGTGATATCGAGCCCCGCCAGGGACAGGACCTCACCGTCGGCCAGCGGCTTGACGTCGTCCGGCTCGCTCCACCGGAGCCGGCCGCCGAACAGCGCCGCGGTCTCGGGCGAGATGCCGCTGAGCGGGTCGGCCATCATGTGGTGGTCGCCAGGGTGAAGGTAGGCCGGGATGCCGCGCGCGCCGCACACCGGTGTCACCGAGAACGTGTGGTCGAGGTGTCCGTGGGTCAGCAGCACCGCCACCGGCTGCAGTCGGTGTTGACGCAGCAGGTCGTCGAGTGCGTCCACGACGTCGACACCGGGGTCCACCACCACGGCGTGCTCGCCGGGCCTAGGGGCCATGACGTAGCAGTTGGTGCCGAAAGCGGCGGCTGGGAAGCCGGTGATGAGCACGGGCACCCTTCGGGTCCGAGGCGGGCAGCGACGGCGTCCGAGCCTACCGGCGCGTGCCTGGCCCCCGCGAACACGTTGCGCGGCCGCGAAGACCGCTCCACCTAGACTGTGCGACCGGACCGGCGCCGGCCGGACATGCAGAGCGTCCACCGGACGCGGACAGGCAGCACACCGGGAGGCAACGGGTGGCGGGCAGCGCGAAGCGGGAGCGGCAGCTGGCGCGGGAGCGCTACGAGCGCCGGCAGGCGCGCCGCAAGGAGACCGCCGCGCGTCGACGCAAGCTGCAGCAGGGCCTCGCTGTCCTGCTGGCCGCCGCGCTCGTGATCGGTGGGGTCGTGGCCCTCGGGCTGGCGCTCGGGGGTGACGACGAGGGCACCGTCGCGACCAAGGACACGTCCACACCCACCACATCGCCGTCACCGTCTCCAACCCCCACACCGAGCGAGACGAAGGGCGCCGGCTGCACGTACACCAAGGCTGAGGAGGCGTCGAAGGACGTCGGCCTCCCGACGTACGACGTGAAGAGCCCGGACAGCTACCGGACCCCGTTCACGGCAACCCTGGTGACCGACCGCGGCCGGATCACGGTCGACATGGCGGCGGCCGAAGCACCCTGCACGACCAACAGCTTCCGACACCTCGCGACCGAGGGCTACTTCGACGGGACGTCGTGCCACCGCCTCACGACGAGCGGCATCTTCGTCCTGCAGTGCGGCGACCCGACGGGCACCGGCAGCGGCGGTCCCGGGTACCAGTTCGCCGAGGAGAACGTGCCGGCCGACGCGCAGGCCAACTACCCGGCGGGGACCGTCGCGATGGCCAACGCCGGTGCGGGCACGAACGGGAGCCAGTTCTTCCTGGTGTACGAGGACACGACGCTGCCGCCCAACTACACCATCTTCGGCACGGTGACCGATGGCCTCGACGTCGTCGCGAAGGTCGCGGAGGCCGGGGTCGAGGGCGGCGGCGGCGACGGGAAGCCGGCGCAGCCCGTGACACTCGAGCGGGTCAGGATCGGGAAGGCGTGACGTGACCGACC
>JBOGDX010000468.1:0-2866 GCA_050743225.1 Actinomycetes bacterium
CTACTACGCCGTCCTAGGGGTGTCGCGCGACGCCACTCCCGACGAGATCAAGAAGGCCTACCGCCGGCTGGCTCGCAAGCTCCACCCGGACGTCAACCCCGGCGAGGAGGAGCGGTTCAAGGAGGTCACCAAGGCCTACGAGGTGCTCTCCGACCCGCAGAAGCGCGAGGTCCACGACCTGGGCGGCGACCCCTTCTCCACCGGCGGCGGTTTCGGGTCCGGCTTCGGGTTCTCCGACATCATGGACGCCTTCTTCGGGGGCGCGGGGGCCAGCCGCGGGCCGCGGCCCCGGCAGCGGCGTGGCCAGGACGCCCTGATCCGGGTCGAGATCGACCTCTCGGAGGCGACGTTCGGGGTCACCCGGGAGCTGCAGGTCGACACCGCGGCGGTCTGCCCCACCTGCCAGGGTGCGGGCGCGGCCGCGGGCACTTCGGTGCGGGCCTGCGACGTCTGCCGTGGTCGCGGCGAGGTGCAGCAGGTGACCCGCAGCTTCCTCGGCCAGGTCATGACGTCGCGCGCGTGCGCGGCCTGCCAGGGGTTCGGAACCGTCATCCCGCACCCGTGTGCGGACTGCGGCGGCGACGGGCGGGTCCGCACGCGGCGGTCGCTCAACGTCAGGATCCCGGCGGGTGTCGACACGGGGACCCGCATCCAGCTCTCGGGGGAAGGCGAGGACGGCCCCGGCGGCGGCCCGGCCGGGGACCTGTTCGTCGAGATCGTGGAGCGCCTGCACCCGACGTACCGCCGTCAGGGTGACGACCTGCACGCGACGGTGACCGTGCCGATGACCGCCGCCGCCCTCGGGACCACCGTGACCCTGGAGACCCTGGACGGGCATCGGCCGGTCGAGCTGCGCGCGGGGACCCAGTCCGGCCAGACGGTGACGCTGCACGGTCTCGGCGTGACGCACCTGCGTCGCCAGGGTCGCGGCGACCTCGTCGTGCACGTGGAGGTGATCACGCCGACCCGGCTGGACGCCGAGCAGGAGGAGCTGCTGCGCAAGTTGGCGGCCCTTCGCGGCGAGGACGGGCCCGATGTGGGACAGGTCGCCGGCCAGCAGCAAGGTTTCTTCAACCGCCTCCGCGACGCCTTCAACAACCCCCGCTGACCCTCCTTTTCCAAACTTTCCGAACATCAAGTTGATCATGCACCTTTGGGGATCTTGCGAATCGCCGCAGGTCATCGCGACGGGATTCGCCGTCGATCATGCACTTTCGGGAATCCGGTGAGTGCGCCGTTCTTCGTCGTGGCCGCCGACCGGCTGGTGGTCGGGTCGGTCACCCTCGACGGTGCGGAGGGCAGGCACGCCGCGACCGTGACGCGACTGCGCGTCGGGGAACCCATCACGCTGACCGACGGGGCCGGCCGGCGCGGCGACGGTGTCGTTGCGGAGGTGGGCCGGGACCTGCTCAGTGTGGACGTACGTTCCATGGTCGATGAGCCGCAGCCGCAGCCACGCCTGGTCGTCGTGCAGGCGCTGCCGAAGGGGGACCGCGGCGAGGTCGCCGTCGAGACGCTGACCGAGGTCGGGGTCGACGTGGTGGTCCCCTGGGCGGCGTCGCGGTGCGTGACCCGGTGGCGCGACGTGCGGGGCCGCAAGGCGCTGGACCGATGGCGTACGACGGCCCTGGCCGCTGCCAAGCAGTCCCGGCGGAGCCGCTTCCCGCAGGTGACCGAGCCTGCCACGACGGCCGAGGTTGCCGCCCTCCTGACGGCGGCGGCCGCGGGGGTCGTCCTGCACGAGGAGGGCGATGCGTCGCTGACCCGGCTCGACCCGCCCGTCGCGGGGGATGTGGTCGTGATCGTGGGGCCCGAGGGCGGGATCAGTCCCGAGGAGCTGACGTCCTTCCAGGCCGCCGGGGCAACGGCGTACCGCCTCGGCGACACCGTCCTGCGCACCTCGACGGCGGGCACCGCCGCGCTCGTCGTCATCCAGTCGCGCACTCGCTGGCGCTGACCCCCCAGCGCCATGTCACCTTTGCATGATGTCGCGTGCTGCGCGCCGGACGGCGGCGAGCGTGATGTCGATGTCCTGGTCGGTGGTGCGGAAGTTGGTGATGCAGGCGCGGAGAGCCGTTCGGCCTCGGACGGATGCCCCGGAGAGGTACGCGGTCCCCTCGCGCTGCACCCAGGTGATGATGCTGGCGTTCAGTGCGTCGAGGGCGTCCTCGTCGCCGCGCAGATGAGCCGGTACGACGCGGAAGCAGCACACGGACAGCGTCACGGGCGTGATCAGCTCCAGCTGCGGATCGTTCTCCACCGCGTCGGCCATCGAACGGGCGAGCCGACAGTCTTCTGCGACCGATGCAGTAACGGCGTCCGTACCGTGCGCCCTCATGATCAGCCACAGCTTGAGCGCGCGGAAGCGACGGGACAGCTCGAGGCCGTGGTCCCAGAACGCGAACGCCTCGTCGTCCTCGTAGCCTGAGGTGTCGATGTACGAGGCACCGCTGCTGTCCTTGAGTGCGTTCGGCGCGGACGACGGGTCCCGGAGGAGCAGTGCGCCGCAGTCGATCGGCGTGTACAACCACTTGTGCGGGTCCAGGGACAGCGAGTCTGCTCGGTACAGGCCGGCGAACTGGGGCCTGATGTGTTCTACGGCCGCGGCCGGACCGCCGTACGCGGCATCCACGTGCATCCAGCAGCCGAAGTCATAGGCAACGTCAGCGATCTGCACGAGCGGGTCGATCGCCCCGGTGGCTGTCGTCCCAGCAGTCGCCGCGACGAGAAAGGGTCGCAGCCCTGCCGCGACATCGTCGGACAGCGCCGCTCGCAGAGCGTTGACGTCCATGGAGCACTGTTCATCCACCGCCACGTGACGCACGTTGTCCGTGCCGATGCCGAGGAAGTCTGACGAGTTGTACAG
>JBOGDX010000469.1:0-2858 GCA_050743225.1 Actinomycetes bacterium
GTTCGCGGACCCGCGCTGGGTGCGGGACAGGTCTCGCTGCAGGTGCGCGACCTTGCGCCGGGCGTCGCGCAGTGCCCGCACGCCAGCAAGCTCGGCGACCACCTGCCTTCCGGAGGTCGCGACCACGGCCGAGGTCCGCACGCCGCGGTCGACCCCCACGACCGGGCCGGTCGGCGACTGGTGCTGCGCTGCAGGGATGCGGGCCGGACGGTCGTAGCAGACGGTGGCATACCAGTGTCCGTCCGAATGCCGGCTCACGGTGATGTTCAGCAGCCGGGCGTGCCCGCGGCGGACCAGCCGGCGCAGCGTGGCTTGGGCGCTGCACGGTGCGGCGATGCGGAACCAGCCGTACTTCGCCAGCCGCACCCGGCCCGCCTCGAGGTGCAGGCCGTCGGCCACGGTGAATCGGGCCCGGTCGGTGCGCCGGGACTTGAACCGGGGGAACCGGCGGCGGCCCGCGAGGAACGCCTGGTGCGCTTCCGCGGCGGCCCGGATGCCGTACCGGAACGCCCAGGTCGAGTGCTCGTCGGACCACGGCGCGACCGTCGGCTTCGCCGCCGTCCACATCTTCGCCAGGGTGAAGTAGCTCAGCGGCCGGACCCGGTCCGGCCTCTCGATCCCGTAGCTAGCCTCCGCCTGCCACTGGTCCGCGTTCGCGGTGATCTTCCCGACCGCCCAGTTGTGCGCGAACCGCCGCGCGCCTGCAGCCCGCAGCAGCACACCGGCCTGGGCGTCGTTGACGTCCAGCCGGACCCGCACCGCGCCCTGACCCATGACGAGGATCGTGCCGCCAACCCCGGACACGGCATCACACCGTCACCGTAAGGGGGGCCGGATGTCAGCGGCGGGCGAGCCCGACGGTGAGCCGGCCGAGGACAAGGACGAGGGTCGCAGCTGTCGTGGCGAACAGCACGGGTGCCGCCATCGCCATCGTCGCCCCGACGTCGAGACCGAGCTGGCGGGCTCCGTCGTTGTTGCCGCTCAACCGCGCCAGGGCGGTGATGGCCGCGGCGAACAGAAGGGGCGGCAGCACCACCGCGGTGGCGAGCGCGCGGGGCTGCACCGCCGCGGCGGCGGCAAGGCTGGCCAGGACGAAGCTCACCGTGGAGGGGAGGCCGAAGCTTCCGTCCAGAGCCACGTCGAGCGCGACACCCGGGGCGAGCAGCAGCAGTGAGAGGACAACGCCGCCCGGCGCCGTGAGGCGACGTCCGCGCAGCGGGCGCAAGCGGTCCAGTACCGGCCCCACCGGGAGACCGCCCAGGCTGTCGACCCAGCCGGTGGCCTGGGGACTGCGCTCGACACCGGGGCCGCCATCTGCGCGCGGCGGCGCGGCTGCGTGACTCGGCGGCGGCGCGGCTGGGTGACTCGGCGGCGCCTCCTGGAGGGCCGCCCGAGGGGTCGGGACGTGGCTCGTGGCCGAGTCGGTCGTCGACGTCACCCGGCCACGGTAGGTGCGCGACTGCGAGGACGGAACGGGACACGCGGGGGGTGGTCCCGCGGGTTGATGCTGTGCGGTCAGGGCAACGAACGGAGCACCCCGCGGCTTTCGTCGGTGCCAGTCAGCAGCTCGGGGGCGCCGATGGCACGGGGCACGGACTCGACGGGCTCAGGGGCGGGCAGGTCGGCATCCGTGACCTGCAGCTCTGCCATTCGTCTCGCCTGAACCAGCACGTTGCGCTCCAGCGAGCCGACGGTGGAGTTGTAGTCGTCGACGGCCCGACGAAGCGATCGTCCGAGCTTGTCGACATGACCGCCGAGCGTGCCCAGCCGGTGGTAGAGCTCCCGCCCCAGCTCGAACACCGACCGGGCATGCGCGGTCAGCGCCTCCTGCTGCCAGGAGTAGGCCACGGTCCGCAGCATCGCCATCAAGGTCGTCGGCGTGGCGATCAGCACGCGCTCGGCCATCGCGTCCTCGAGCAGCGTGTGGTCGCGCTCCAGCGCCGGCGCAAGGAACGCATCGCCCGGCACGAAGAGCACAACGAACTCCGGGGTCGGCTGGAACGCGCGCCAGTACTCCTTCGCCGCCAGGCCCTTCACGTGCTCGCGCAGGTGGCGAGCGTGGGCGGCCAACCGCTGGGACGCAATGTCGGGGTCGCTCGTCTCGGCTGCCTCCAGATAGGCAGCGAGCGAGACCTTTGCGTCCACGACGACCTGCTTGCCGCCGGCCAACCGGACGACGAGGTCGGGGCGGATCGTCGCGCCGTCACGCGTCACCGATGCCTGCTCCACGAAGTCGCAGTGCTCGACCATGCCGGCCATCTCGACGACGCGCCGCAGCTGCATCTCTCCCCAGCGGCCGCGGGCCTGCGGAGCACGCAGGGCGTTCACTAACGAGGCCGTCTGGTCGCGCAACGCCTCGTGCGCCGCGCGGACGTGGGCCACCTGCTCGGTGAGCGACGCGTACGCGCCGACGCGAGCCGACTCCAGCGCCCGAAGGTGCGACTCGACCTTGCCCAGGGCCTCGCGCAGGGGCGCCACGCTCACCGCGAGCTCCTGACGCCCGGCAGCTGCCTCGTCGGCCACAGCCAGCCGCTCGCGCAGCACCGCGCACTCGGCCTCGGCTCCGGCGGCGCGGGCGCGGGACAGGGACCAGCCGAGCACGGCACCGAGGGCAAGCCCGACGAGCAGCAGAAGGATCTCCATGCGCAACACGGTGCCCCAGACCCTGGACACAACCCGGGACCTGAGCGTTCCGTCGGGCTCCGCCTCCGCTCGTCCCTCGCTCCGGACGTCGCCGCTCCACACCTTCCGTCGGGCTCCGCCTCCGCTCGTCCCTCGCTCCGGACGTCGCCGCTCCACTCCTTCTGTCGGGCTCCGCCTCCGCTCGTCCCTCGCTCCGGACGTCGCCGCTCCACTCC
>JBOGDX010000470.1:0-2851 GCA_050743225.1 Actinomycetes bacterium
AGGCCGAGCGGGGGCGCCGGGCGGGACGCGACACCGTCGAAGGCAGGGTCTACCGCGGCCTCCCCGAGATCCTCGCCCGCCACCAGGACTCCGTCGCGAACGACTACCCGACGTTCTGGCGCCGGGCGGGTGGCTACCGGCTGGACCGCCTCGCCTCGTCGACCCCGTTCGACCTGGCCCGGTTCGTCGTCGGGTCGGAGGGCACGCTCGTCGTCGCGACGCGGGCGCTGGTCGACCTGGTGCCCAAGCCACGGCGGACGGTGTTCGCCGTCGGGCACTTCACGTCGGTGGCGGCGGCGATCGCCGCGACCGAGGACGCGCTGTCCTGCGACCCCGCGCAGGTCGAGATGATGGACAAGACGATCCTCGACCTGTCGCGGCAGAGGATCGAGTACGCCGACCTGGCGAACAGCCTCGAGGGCGACCCGGCCGCGCTGCTGTTCGTGTCGTTCACCGGTGACGACGAGGCCGGGCTCGTGTCGTGCCTGGACCGGCTGGATGCGTTGTGGCGCAGGCACCGGCACGGCTACCACACGCTGCGCGCCGTCACCGCGGCCCAGCAGTCGGCCCTGCTCAAGGTGCGCAAGTCCAGCCTCGGGCTGCTGATGGCCGCGTCGGTCGGGACCCGCCGGCCGCACGCCTTCGTCGAGGACACCGCGGTCGACCCGGCGCACCTCGCGGACTACACCGAGCGGTTCCGAGCCCTGCTCGAGCGGCACGGGCTGACCGCCGGCTTCTACGGGCACGCCTCCGTCGGCTGCCTGCACGTGCGCCCGTTCGTCGACGTCTCCGACCCGGCGCAGGTGGCGACCATGCGGGCCGTGGCCTCCGAGGTAAAGGACCTGGTCGCGGAGTACGGCGGGGTGAACTCCAGCGAGCACGGCGACGGGCTGGCACGCAGCGAGTTCAACCGGTCCATCTTCGGCGAGGACCTCTACCAGGCGATGCGCGAGGTCAAGGAGCTGTTCGACCCCCACGGCGTGATGAACCCCGGGAAGATCGTCGACTCCCCGGCCATGACCGAGCACCTGCGCGACCGGGCGCTGCCGCCGGCCCCGCCGATGCGGACTCGGCTGGCCTTCGAGGTCGTCGGGGGGATGCGTGGCGCGGCCGACCGCTGCATGAACATCGGGCTGTGCCGGAAGACCACGACCGGGGCCATGTGCCCGTCGTACATCGCGACGAAGATGGAGGAGCACTCGACGCGGGGGCGAGCCAACGCGCTGGTCAAGGCCCTCAGCGAGCCCGACCCGGCGACGGCGCTCGGCGACGAGCGGCTGCACGAGATCCTCGACCTGTGCCTGATGTGCAAGGCGTGCAAGAGCGAGTGCCCGCTCGGCGTCGACATGGCGACGCTGAAGAGCGAGACGCTCTCGCACCACCATGACGTGCACGGCGTGCCGGTGCGGTCGAGGGCATTCGGCGCGATCCGCACGCTAAACCGGCTCGGGTCCGCGACCGCACCCTGGTCCAACCTGCCGATGCGCGCGCGGCCGGTACGAGCGCTCCTGGGTCGGGCGTTGGGGATCGCTCCGCAACGGCCGCTTCCCGCTTTCCAGCGGCGCACGCTCACCCGGTGGTTCGACGGGCGGGCGCGTACGCCGGCGCCGGCGACGCAGGGCACGCTGACGTTCCTCGCCGACTCGTTCACGACGTACACCGAGCCGGGCGTCGGGCAGGCGGCCGTCGAGCTGCTGGAGCGGGCCGGCTGGTCGGTGCGGCTGGAGAGCGGCGGCTGCTGCGGGCGGGCCAGCCTGTCCAAGGGGCTGGTCGACGACGCGAAGCGCAAGGCGGCACACCTGGCCGGGCTGCTCACCGCGACGGCGGATGCCGGGTCGCCCGTGGTCGGGTGCGAGCCGTCGTGCCTGTTCACCCTGCGCGACGAGCACCTCGCGCTGCTGCCCGGCGACCCGCGGGTCCACGACGTGGCGGCGAGGGTCCGGCAGGTCGAGGAGCTGCTCACGGCCGCGGTCGACGACGGTCGCCTCGTGCTGCGAGAGGACTCGTGGCTCGCCGGGCGCCGGGTGCTCTACCACGGGCACTGCCACCAGAAGGCCGAGGTCGGGACGGCCGCGACGGTCGCGATGCTGCAGCGGATCCCGGGCGCGGAGGTGGTGGAGCTCGACGCCGGCTGCTGCGGGATGGCCGGGTCGTTCGGCTTCGAGGCCGAGCACTACGACGTGTCGATGGCCGTCGGCCGGGACCGGCTGTTCCCCGCGATCGAGGCCGAGCCCGCAGGCACGGTCGTCGCCGCGACCGGGGTGTCGTGCCGGCAGCAGATCCACCACGGCACGCACCGCCGGGCAATGCACCCGGTCGAGCTGCTGCACACGGTGGTGGTCGACCGGTGACCACCGTCGTCACGTTCGACCTGTTCTCGGCGCTGCTCGACTCGCGCACCGGGGGCGCCACCGCGCTGGGCGGACTGGCCGGGGATCGCGGCTGGCCGGTGGCGGGCACCGAGCTGTACGACGCCTGGGACCGGCACAACAAGGCGGCGCAGCGCGAGTGCCTGACCTGGGTGCCGTGGCGGGAGCCGGCGACCGCAGCGCTGTCCCGCGCGTACCGCGACCTGGGTGTCGACGGCGATGCCACCGCGGACGTCGAGGTCCTCGTCGAGTCGATGCCCGGCTGGCCGCTCTGGCCCGACGTCACGGAGGGGCTCCCCCGGCTCCGCGCCGCCGGGCTGCGGGTCGGCCTTCTGTCCAACGTGGACGACGCGGTGTTCCGGGGGACCCGGGCCGCCCCGCTGGTCGACCCCGACGTGACGTTGACGTCCGAGCGCCTTCGGGCGTACAAGCAGCACCCCGAGATCTACCTGCAGGCCCGCGAGGCGCTCGGGTCCCTGGTG
>JBOGDX010000471.1:0-2850 GCA_050743225.1 Actinomycetes bacterium
GTGCTCGTGCAGGTGCCCCGCGCCGGCTACCTGCCGGGCCTGGCCTGCGCCACCTGCCGCGCCCCGGCGCGTTGTCTCTCGTGCGGCGGCCCGCTGGGGACACCGTCCGGCGGCGCGGTGCCCGCCTGCCGCTGGTGCGGTGTTCCGGCGGCGGCCTGGTCGTGCCCCGGCTGCGCCGGCACCCGGCTGCGGGCCACGACGGTCGGTTCGACCCGCACGGCCGAGGAGCTCGGCCGGGCGTTCCCGCGCATCCCCGTGCGCGCCTCTGGTGGCAGCGCGCCGGTGCTGGCCACCGTCGGCCCCGAGCCGGCGCTGGTCGTGGCGACGCCGGGCGCGGAGCCGGTCGCGGCGGAGGGTTACGCGGCGGCGCTGCTGCTCGACGGCTGGGCGCTGCTGGCCCGGCCCGATCTCCGCGCGGCGGAGGAGGCCCTGCGCCGCTGGACCGCGGCCTGCGCGCTGGTGCGGCCCCGGGACCACGGCGGCCAGGCCGTCGTGATGGCCGACGCGGGGCATCCCGCCGTGCAGGCCCTCGTGCGCTGGGACCCGGCCACGTTCGCCGAGCGTGAGCTGGCCGACCGCGCCGCCCTGCGTCTTCCGCCGGACGTCCGGATGGTGTCGGTCACCGGCCAGGGGGCCGCCCTGCGCGACTTCCTGGAGTCCGTGGCGCTTCCCGGGGACGCCGAGGTGCTCGGCCCGGTCCCGGCCGCGGGAGGCCAGGAACGGTTCCTGGTCCGGGCCGCGCTGCCGGCGGGGCGGGCGCTGGCGAGTGCGCTGCGCGAGGCGGCGGGGGTGCGCAGCGCGCACAAGGACGCCGGCACCGTCCGACTCCAGGTCGACCCGCTGGTGATCGCATGACCAGCCCACGACGTACGGCCGTCACGGCCGTGGTCTTCGACCTGGGCGGCGTGCTGATCGACTGGGACCCGCGCCACCTGTACCGCCGGCTGCTGGCCAGCGAAGAGGAGATCGAGACGTTTCTCGACGAGGTCGACTTCGCCGGCTGGAACCACGCGATGGACGCCGGCCGGGGCACCTGGGCCGAGGCGGTCCAGGAGCTCGGCGCCCGGCACCCGCACCGGCGAGAGCTGATCGCCGCCTACCCGGCCCGGTTCGCCGAGACCCTGTCCGGCGCCTTGGACGACTCCGTCGAGGTCCTCCGGGACCTCGCCGAGCAGGGCACCCGGCTGTTCGCGCTCACCAACTGGTCCGCGGAGACGTTCGAGACGGCCCGGCACCGGTTCGGCTTCCTCGACCTGTTCGACGACATCGTGGTGTCGGGGGAGGAGGGCGTGGCCAAGCCCGACCCGGCGATCTTCGCGGTGCTCGTGGACCGGCACCGGCTGGACCCGGCCGGGACGGTGTTCGTCGACGACGCGCCGGCCAACGTCGACGCGGCCACCGCGGCCGGCCTGACAGGGCTGCTCTTCACCGACGCCCAGGGGCTGCGCCGCGACCTCAGCCGGCTCGGGCTCCTCGCCGGTGCCGGATCAGGCTGACGCCGTCACGCAGCGTCAGCATCACCACCTCGACGCGGTCGTCCGCGGCGACCCGGGCGTTGAACTCCCGGATTGCGCGGGTGTCGTCGTCGTTCTTGGCCGGGTCGAGGGGGCGGCCGCTCCACAGCACGTTGTCGACGACGATGACGCCCTCCGGCGACAGCTTCGGCAGCGTCGCGTCGTAGTAGTTGCCGTAGCCCGTCTTGTCGGCGTCGATGAACACCAGGTCGAACGGCCCGGGCAGCCCCTCGATGGTCTCCAGGGCCGGGCCCACCCTGATCTCGATGCGGTCGGCGAACGGGGTGCCCTCGATGTGCCGACGCGCGATCGCGACGTGCTCCTCGCTGATGTCGCAGGTCACGATCCGGCCGTCGGGCGGCAGCGTCTCGGCCATCGACAGCGCGCTGTACCCGGTGAAGGTGCCGATCTCGAGCACGCTGCGCGGGCGCAGCATGGCCACCAGCGCCGTGAGGAAGCGGCCCTCGAGGGTGCCGACCATCATCCCCGGTGCGGCGGTGCGGGCGCGGGTCTCCTCAGCGAGCGCCGCGAACCAGGACGGCTCCCGGCTCGTGTGCTGCTCGGCGTACTGCTCGATGCTGGCGTCGACGATGTCGGTCATGGGGTCCATCCGATCGCGTGTCGAAGCCGCTACGGAAGAGGCGGCGCAGGGCTCCCTAGACTGGTCGCCGAACCGTCACCCACCTGTTCGAGGAGCGCAGCCGTGCCCGTCCAGCCCATCAGGCTCTTCGGCGACCCCGTCCTGCGCACCCGGGCCGAGCCGGTCGTCGAGTTCGACAAGGAGCTGCGCACACTGGTCAAGGACCTGCAGGACACAATGCTCGAGGCGCCGGGGGTCGGGCTGGCCGCCCCTCAGATCGGCGTCGGGCTGCGGGTGTTCGTCTACCACGTGGACGACACGCTGGGGCACCTGGTCAACCCGGTGCTCGACCTCTCCGGCGACGAGGTCGAGGACGAGGAGGGCTGCCTGTCCTTCCCGGGCTTGTCCTACCCCACCAAGCGTGCGTGGAGCGTGGTGGCGAAGGGCCACGACATGCACGGCGAGCCGGTGACCATCGAGGGCAGCGAGCTGCTGGCCCGCTGCGTGCAGCACGAGACCGACCACCTCGACGGGATCCTGTTCATCGACCGGCTCGACCGGGACCAGCGCAAGCTGGCCCTCAAGGCGATCCGGGAGGCGGAGTGGGCCGGGCAGACGGCGCCCCCGGTCAAGCTCTCGCCGCACGCGATGCACGGCCACGCTCTCTAGTCGGCCCGACCGGATGCGCCTGCTCTTCGCCGGCACCCCCGACGTGGCCGTGCCCTCGCTGGACGCCCTGCTGGCCTCCCGCCACGA
>JBOGDX010000472.1:0-2848 GCA_050743225.1 Actinomycetes bacterium
TCCTCGGCCCGCGCGGTCGAGCAGACGCGTCCGCGCCTGCTCCGGCGCCAGCGCCGCGCGGTGCGGTCGTCGCTCGGTCGCGGTCCGGTAGGTGTCCGCGGCGGCCAGGATGCGCGCCGGCATGGACAGGTCGGACGCGGTGGCGCCGCGGTGGTAGCCGCTGCCGTCGAGCCGCTCATGATGCCGGCCGACGAGGGGCGCGAGCCGCGCCAGCTCGGACGAGCCGGCCAGGATGCGTTCCGAGTGGTAGGGGTGGAGCCTGACCTGCTCCCACTCGTCGGTGCTCAGCCGGCCGGGCTTGTCCCACACCGCGTTGGACACGGCGACCCGACCGAGGTCGTGCAGGAGACCCGCCACCTCCAGGTCCCTCGTCGTCCCCGCAGGAAGCCGAAGGTGCTCGGCGGCGCCACCGGCCAGCGCGGCGACGGCGCGCGAGTGACCGAGCAGGTAGGGAGCCTTGAGGTCGGCCAGGTCCGCGAAGACCTCGGCGACGCGGAGCAGGTCCGACACGGTCTCGTGCGGGTGAGGCTCGACGTCGAGCACGACCTCGCGCGCATCCGTCTCGGCGAGGTCGGCGAGCCACTCCGCGACGCGATCCGTGAGACGAGCCACCAGGGTAGGGTCCAGCATGCCTCCCGCCCGGCGTCGCACCGCCTCGACGGCGAGGTCCTGCCCTCCGATCGACTCGAAGAGCACGGCGATGCCGGTCAACCGCGCGATGCGTGCGCCGACGGGGATGTCGTCCCCGTTCAGCCCCTCGGGCCCGCTCCTGCCTCGCCACATGTCGTAGACGTGGAACAGGCTCGTCTGGACGGTCTCGGGCAGCTGCAGCCGTCGGGCCGAGTCGCGGCCCACCTCGCAGGCCGCGGTCGTGAACTCCCTGCCCCAACTGCCACCCCTCGTCACGGCGGTGAGGGCCAGCCGCGCCCGTTCTAGGGGCGGCCGACCCTGCGTCAGCAGTGGCAGAAAGGTCGCTAACAGGTCCCTCGGCGACGCGGCGTCGGTCCGGCCGGCCGCCATGTTCGTGACGAGCTCGTCGCCGAACAGCCGCGACGTCTCGTGCGCGTACCCGGCACAGCCGACGTGGTGCAACAACCCGGTGTAGTAGGCCGCCTGCACGTCGTCATCGGGGAGGTCGAGCGACCGGGCGAGACGGGTCGCCAGGGCGCACGAACGCAGCGCCGTGCCGGACTGGAGCCCGAACCCCACGTCGGCGAACCGTGACAGGCCCGAAAGGAGCTCCGCCAGTCTCACCGCCGCGACCTCCCGGGTCAGAGGGGCATGAAGCGGCCGCCGTTGACGTCGAGCACGACACCGGTGACGTAGGACGACTCGTCCGAGGCCAGGAACAGGATGGGCTCGACGGCCTCCCGGATCTCGGGGAACCGGTTCAGCGGGACGGCCTCGAGCACCCCGTGGCGCTCCGACTCGGACATCGAGTCGTACATCGCCTGGAGCCGGTCGGTCAGGAAGAGTCCCGGTGCCACCGCGTTCACCCGCACACCCGACCCCCCGACCTCGCGGGCCAGCCGCTTGGTCAGGCCCACCACCGCTGCCTTGGCGGTGGCGTAGGGGACCCCCGTGACAGGTGAGGGCTGACGGCCACCGATCGAGGAGGTCGTGACGATCGCCCCGCCGCCCGCCGCGACCATGAAGGGCACGGCCGCCTGGCAGCAGAAGAACGTGCCCTTGACGTTCACGTCGACGACGAGGTCGACGTGCTCCGGCTCGATCTCCGGCAGGTCGCGCGGGGTGCCGAGCGACCCGCCGGCCAGGCAGACGAGGACGTGCGGCCCACCCAGCTCGTCGTGCACCCGGGCCATCAGGTCACGCACCGCGCCGGCATCCCGGACGTCGACCGCGTAGCCGCGAGCCGGGCCGGCGAAGGCATCCGACACCGACGTGGCGACACGCCCCGCGGCCGCGTCGTCGACGTCCACTACCGCGACGGCGGCGCCCTCCGCGGCGAAGCCGGCACACAGCTCCTGTCCGATGCCTCCCGCGCCACCGGTCACCACGACGGTCCGGCCGGTGAAGCGGTCACTACGCGCCATCCCGCGTCCCTAACGTTGTGTTGACGGTCGTCGCGGACACAACATACTCTTGCGCTCGACCTCACGACAACGGAGGCGCCAGGTGCGCATCGCGGTCATCGGCGGAGGCCCGGCAGGCCTCTACTTCTCGGCGCTGGCCACGCAGCTCGGGCCCCAGCACGAGATCACCGTGTGGGAGCGCAACGCGGCCGACGACACGTTCGGCTTCGGCGTGGTCTTCTCCGACGAGACGCTCGGCGGGATCGAGCACGCCGATCCTCAGGTCTACGCGGCGATGGAGCGCGAGTTCGCGCGCTGGGACGACATCGACGTGCACTACCGGGGCGAGGTGGTGACCAGCGGCGGGCACGGCTTCGCCGCCATGAGCCGCAAGCGGCTGCTGGAGGTGCTCCAGCAGCGGTGCCGGGACCTCGGGGTCACGTTGCACTTCCAGACCGAGGCCCCCGCCGTCGACGTGCTGTCCCGGACGCACGACCTGGTGCTGGCCTGCGACGGCGTCAACTCCGCGACGAGGACCGCCTTCGCCGAGTCGTTCCGGCCGACCCTCGAGGTCCGCCGCTGCCGGTACATGTGGCTCGGCACCGACAAGGTGTTCGACGCCTTCAAGTTCTACGTGCGCGAGACGCCGCACGGCGTGATGCAGATCCACGGCTACCCCTACGACGCCTCCGGCAGCACCTTCATCGTCGAGATGCACGACGACGTGTGGCGCAAGGCGGGGTTCGACGCCTTCGCCGACCGCCAGTTCCTCCCCGGCGAGTCCGACGAGAAGTCCATCGACGCGGTCCGCGAGC
>JBOGDX010000473.1:0-2830 GCA_050743225.1 Actinomycetes bacterium
AGCGATCGAAATCGTCCCAAGTAGCAAACCCCTCCGGTGGCGGCGGTACGACGTACCCCAACACCTCGCACCAGAAACGAGCGACGCGCTCAGGTTCTGCGCAGTCGAAGGTGACTTGGAACTGCTTGACCGACGCCATTGATCCACCATAGAGGCGCCCTGATTTCGGCTCGCGTCGCGATCGCCGAGACCTACGTCGTGATGTTGTTCATGTTGGCATTAGGGGCCTTCAACGGACTTGTCCTCATCGCCTGGAGTCCTGTTCGGAGTTGGGGCTGGGTGTGCTGCTCGGCAGCGAGTCGGCAGCCGTCCGCACATGCCGCAGATGGTGTGCGCTGCGGCCACCCGCAGATGCCGCAATGATCGCGTCGCGGGCGCTGCACAACCATGCGCAGCGGCGGCCCTGGCCGGGAGACATGAACGCGCCGCTCCGGAGCGGTTCCGCAGCCGGCTCGAGATGCACCAGAGCGGCCACTTCCCTAGTGCCCAGATCGGCGGAAAGATCTGAACCGTGTTGGCACGCGGTGAGATCTCGCTGGGGTCGGCTCAGGAGGCCAGATGTGCGGTGAAGCCCCAAGGATGGCGGGCGTGAAATGAGCGGCAAGGTAGTCGTGAACAGGTGTATGTCGCTTGACGGCTTCATCGCCGGTCCCGGCCATTCGATGGACTGGGGGGATGGTCGCGCTCTCGCCGACTTCGTGGCACCGGACGATTTCGCGGAGATCGCGGCGGCCACGGGCGCCATGCTCGTCGGCCGGCGGACCTGGGAGGTAGGCGAGCGGATGAAGGCTGAGGAGCCGGGCAGCGTCGACTACCCCTTCTCCGGCCCCATGTTCGTTCTCACTCACAGGCCGCTTGAGCGGCCGGGCCCGGAGGTCCGAATCCTCTCCGGCGACATCGGGGAGGCGGTCGCCACGGCACTGGACGCTGCGGGGGCCAAGAACCTCGAAGTCCTCGGCGCCGACGTGGCCGGGCAGTGCCTGCTGCGGGGGCTCGTCGACGAGATTCTGGTGTATGTACTGCCTGTGCTGCTCGGCGACGGGATTCGCTTCTCGTCCCCGGGCGTCGCGAGGAAAGACTTAGAACCGATCAGCAGCACGCGGTCGGGCGACGCCACCATCCTTCGCTTTCGCGTCCGCAACTAGTCCGATCAGACCGTCTGAATCCAAGCCGGCTAGACATCCCGCACCCACGGCCCCCGGTCGGTCTCGATCCCCACCAGTGCGTCGACCGCTTCGGCCTCCTCAGCGGTGGTCGGCGATCAGCCCGTGCAGGTCGGCTAGCCCGGTCACCCCTTCCGGCAGCCTGCGGCGGGCCAGGACGCGGCCCGCATCGTCGACCAGCTCCACATCGTGATGGGCCTCGGCCCAGTCATCTCCCACGAACAGCACCAGCGTCGCCTCCTTCAGAACGCGCGAGCATCGGAAGAGCCGTGGAGAAGACGAGCGGCGACCTAATGGATCAGTGCCCGGGGCACGACATCCCACCAGCCGTACAAGCCTCCTCGCTCACCGGCGGGGGCACGATCTAGCCGTGGTCTCGACGTTCGGACCTGGCTCAGGCAGTGCTCACCCACCGGCGGCTCAGACACCGATGTTGCCCGCGAAGGCACTCAGTGCGCCCCTATTAGGCTTATTGATCTTGAACCGACCGGTCGAGCGGGGTCAGCCGGTGCTCATGCCCGCGAGGTAGGCGGCAACAGCCTGAGTCGCGTGCCGGCCGAGGTTGGCCTTGGCCATGTCGTACCGCAGAGTGGTGCGCGGGTCGGCGTGGCGCATGGCGTATGCATGTCGCGGATGGCGATGCCGGCGACGAGCCCGGTGGTGCAGAAGGTCCGGCGCAAAGCGCGTTGATCCCTCACCACGGGAAGTGCCCTGTGGTCCAGGGGGTGAGCACCTCGACCGACGTGCCGTCCGGCGCGATCGACACCCGGGCGTACGGTCCACCCGCCGAGTCGGGGCCCCGCTGGGCGAACGTCAGCAGCCGGTCGCGGCACGCTGCCGTGGTGGCAGTCCACGCAGGTGTGCGATCAGGACCTGGTGCGTCGCCACGATCTCCACCTCGTCGGCGCCCGAGGCATCGGGCAGGATCTCGACCGGACGTTCGTGGAAGGAGCGGCGTCGGCGCCAGCTGATCGCGGTCGTAACGATCGTCCGTCGTGCGTACGCGTCGACGTTCGCCGGGTCGCGCAGCCTAGGCCAGGCGATCAAGGTTCTGATCAAGGCCTCCTGCAGCAGGTCCTCCGCGAGCTGGTGGTCCCCGACCAAGAGAAACGCCGTGCGAAGCAGGGAGTGCGATCGTTGCTGCACGAACTCGGAGAACGCCGAGGTGTCACGTCGGTGCCGCACTGCCTGCCCCCTTCCGGGTGCGTTTCGAGACCACACTGATCTTCCACCCGTAAGACGATCCGAGAGGCGGCGAAGGTTTAACCCGACCGCCGCCGTCTCCGGAGTCCGCTTAGTGACGAATTTCCCGGACGGGGTGCTGCTCCGGCCCCCAGTGACCTTCGCCGCGACTACCTCGGCCAGCCCGTTGGAGCGCGGACGACCGTTGCGGCCTCACGCGAGTTACTTCGGTTTCGACCCAGCGACTGCGACTCGCTATCCCGACGGCACCACGATCGTCCGTGACGCTGACGGGTTCGACGTCGCCCTTCATGACGCCTCGGACCCCGCGCCGGCCGACGGGGTGTCCGTCGTCGAACGCGACGACGAACCCGACCTGGTTTCGTTCAAGAGCCTGGATTCCGACGGCTGGCGCATCGAGATCTACTGGGAAAGGTCCTGAGGTCCCCTCGGCACCCGGGGATCATGCCGTTTGACATGCTTCC
>JBOGDX010000474.1:0-2791 GCA_050743225.1 Actinomycetes bacterium
GGGTGGCGGCGCCCACGTCTCCATCGACGCGCTCGGCAGCCACGCGACGTGCGCCGCCTCGGTGCGCTGCCTGCGACCCCGCGGGCGGCACGTCCAGGTGGGGCTGCTGCCGCCGGACCTCGGGCACCCGGCCGTCCCGATGGCCCGGGTCGTCGCCCTCGAGCTGGAGCTGGTCGGCAGTCACGGCATGGCGGCGCACGACTACCCGGCGCTGCTCGCCCTGGTGCAGTCCGGGCGGCTGCGCCCCGACCTGCTCGTCACCCGCCGGATCGGGCTCGACGAGGCGGGGGCGGCCCTGGCGGCGATGGGCGAGCCGGGCTACCCGCCGGGGGTCACGGTCGTACTGCCTTGAACCACGCACTTGTAGGACGGCCTTGTAGGACAGCCTTGTAGGACGGCAACGAGAGCGTCGCGGAGGAGGTAAAGGAGTTCTGAGGCGGCGGGTAGTGTCCTGCTCATGGCCGACTTCGAGCTCAAGCACCCCGGGGGGACCCTGCCGCTCCAGGCGGCCGCAGCGACCGACGGGCCGTCCGCGCTGGAGGTCTCCACGCTCCTGAAGGAGACGGGTTACACCACGCTCGACGTGGGCTACGTCAACACCGCGTCGTGCTCGTCGGCCATCACCTTCATCGACGGGGACCAGGGGATCCTGCGGTACCGCGGGTACCCGATCGACCAGCTGGCCGAGCAGTCGTCCTTCCTCGAGGTCTCCTACCTGCTCATCTACGGTGAGCTGCCCACTGCGAGCGAGCTCGAGGACTTCGCCGACCAGGTCCGTCATCACACGTTGCTGCACGAGGACCTGCGCCGGTTCTTCGACGGCTTCCCGCGCGACGCGCACCCGATGGCCGTGCTGTCGTCAGCCGTGAGCGCGCTGTCCACCTTCTACCAGGACAGCCTCGACCCGTTCGACCGCGACCACGTCGAGATGTCGACGGTGCGCCTGATGGCCAAGCTGCCGACGATCGCGTCGTACGCGTTCAAGAAGTCGGTCGGCCAGCCGCTGCTCTACCCCGACAACTCGCTCGGATACGTGGAGAACTTCCTGCGGATGACGTTCGGTGTCCCCGCGACGCCGTACGACGTGGATCCCACGATCGCGCAGGTGCTCGACATGCTCTTCGTGCTGCACGCCGATCATGAGCAGAACTGCTCGACGTCGACGGTGCGGCTGGTCGGGTCCAGCAACGCCAACCTGTTCGCGTCAGTCTCGGCCGGGGTCAACGCGCTGTTCGGCCCGTTGCACGGCGGGGCGAACCAGGCCGTGCTCGAGATGCTGCAGCGCATCCACGACGAGGGCGGCGACGTCGACGCCTTCGTCCGCCGGGTCAAGGACAAGGAGCCCGGCGTCAAGCTGATGGGCTTCGGCCACCGCGTCTACAAGAACTACGACCCGCGGGCGGCCATCGTGAAGAAGGCGACCCGCGACGTCCTGGACCGCCTCGGCAAGCCCGACCCGCTGCTCGACATCGCCATGAAGCTCGAGGAGGTCGCCCTCGCCGACGACTTCTTCGTGCAGCGCAAGCTCTACCCCAACGTCGACTTCTACACCGGCGTGATCTACAAGGCGATGGGCTTCCCCACCCGGATGTTCACCGTGCTCTTCGCGCTGGGCCGGCTCCCCGGCTGGATCGCGCAGTGGCGGGAGATGATCGAGGACCCGGTCACCAAGATCGGCCGGCCCCGCCAGGTGTACGTCGGCAGCACTGAGCGCGCGTACCGCCCGATCGCCGACCGGCGGATCGCCGAGAACTAAGCGGGGTCGGCCGGCCTGACCCTGGCGACGGGACGTATCCGGTCGAACCGGGCAAGTCTCCGCATCCACCGTGACTTTACTCCGCCGTTGCACGCGCCGATGACGCAACGACGGGGCGGTTCCCCGTGTGACGCAAGGGGAGGGCGTGAGCGTGGCGGCGACGCAGTCCAAGCGCGCCATCAGCTGGGTGTTCGACGTCGCCATCGTGGTGTCGGGCGCGCTGCTGGGGCTCCTTGCGGTCGGCACCATGCTGGGCGGGGACCACTTCGACGTGCACTGGGCGCTGGCCCTGCTGGTCGGCGCGCCGATCGCCGCCCTGATGAGCCGGTTCCCGCTCGTGCTCAGCCGGAAGTCGACCGGCATCGAGGTCGGGTTCGACTCGGCGGTGCTGGTCTTCCTCGCATGCTTCGACGGTGGCTCGGGTGCGCTCGCCGTCTGGGCGTGCGGTCAGACGCTCTCGCAGGTGACCAGCACCAAACGGGTCGACGTCCGGCTCTTCAACGTCGGGCTGGGCATCGTGTCCGGCTGCTGCGCACTGCTCGTGATGCGGGCGATCAGCCCGCTGGGCGACACCTCTCCGCGTGAGCTGGTCGCCGTCGGGCTCGGCTGCGCGGTCTACTTCCTGGTCGACTACGTCGCCTCAGCGGTGTCCATCGCCCTCGAGGAGGAGAGACCGGTCACGTGGGCCCTGCGCGAGGGCAGCGCCCTGGCGGCGCTGGGCGTGTTCATCGCGATCGACAGCCTTGGCTACCTCGCCGCGCTCGTGGTGCGTGCGCTGCCCGGCTGGCCGGGGCTCCTGCTCGTCGTCCCGCTGGTCACGATCCTCGTCGCCACGCGGGCGCTGTCGCGGGGCACCGAGCACCGCCGGCGGCTCGAGGCGCTCTTCGACGCCGCGGCCGAGGCGCAGGTGGTGCACTCCCGCGCCGCGCTGGAGGAACATCTGCGGCTCAGCGCCCGGGCGGTGGTCGCCCGGCCGAACGCCGACCTGCGGATCGACGGCCCGACCGATCACGAGATCGGGGCTCGGGTGCGCAC
>JBOGDX010000475.1:0-2787 GCA_050743225.1 Actinomycetes bacterium
GGGTGACGTCGAGCTCGCCGCCCTGATCCAGAAGCACGCCGCTGCGACCGCGTCTGCCGAGCGGGCCGAGCGCCTCGCCGAAGGGCTCGACGCGGGCGAGCAGGCACTGGCCTCGTTCGACCGGGAGCACGACACGTGGACGCGCGACCAGGTCGCTCAGGGCGCGGAGGCCCGCAGCCTCGCGACCGACGTGACCGAGCTCCGGGCCCGAGTCACTGCCGTCCTCGATGTCGTCGCCGAGGCACGAGGCGACGACCCGTCGGTCGGCGCCCGCGCCGATCGGCTCGACCGGGTCGTCGACGATCTCGACATGCTGGCCGGGCAGCTCGCCGAGGTCGAGCGCCTCGAGGTCGCGGTCGACGATGCGGTGCAGCGCGCCGAGGCCGGGGTCGCGGCCCGCAGGCTGGACTCGCTCGACGCGGTCGCCCGCGCGGTCCGCGACGACGACCGCCTCACGCAGCTCGAGCAGCGCCGCCGGGCCCACGACGAAGAGCTGGCGGCGGTCACGGAGCAGCTCGCCGACCAGGAGATGACTGCCATCGCGGCCCGGCCGCCCGTCGAGCTGACCGATGTGGTGGCGGCAGCGACCGCCGCCGCCTCCGAGCGCGACCGATCCGTGTCACACGCCGCCTCGACGGGTGCCCGGTCGGAGGCGCTCAGCCGACTGCAGACCGCCCTCCAGGAGACCCTGGAGCGACGGGCGCCGCTGGCCGATCGGCACCGTGTGGTGGACCGCTTGTCCCGCCTGGCTGAGGGCAAGAGCACCGACAACCGGCTGCGGATGAGTCTGTCGTCGTACGTTCTCGCCGCGCGCCTGGAGCAGGTGGCGGCCAGCGCCACAGAGCGGCTGCTCCGCATGTCATCCGGTCGCTACAGCCTGCTGCACTCGGCCGAAGGGGCATCCGGCCGGGCCCGCGGCGGGCTCTCGCTGCGGGTCCTGGACGCGTGGACCGGGCTGGAGCGCGATCCCGCCAGCCTCTCCGGTGGCGAGAGCTTCTCGGCGTCGCTGGCGTTGGCGCTCGGGCTGGCGGACGTGGTGACGGCCGAGGCGAGCGGTGCTCTGCTGGAGACCCTGTTCGTCGACGAGGGGTTCGGCAGTCTCGACGACGAGACGCTCGACGAGGTCATGGGCGTGCTCGACGACCTGCGCGACGGCGGCCGCAGCGTCGGGCTGGTCAGCCACGTGGCGGACCTCCGCCAGCGCATCCCGGTGCAGCTGCAGGTGCAGAAGGGGCGCAGCGGCTCCACCGTCCGGCAGTAACGCACCTCTCCCGGCACCAATCCGGATGGACCCCCCATAGCGAATGCCAGCGCGGGTCGCGGAGCCCCGAGACGACGGTCCGCAGGCCGATCTATCCCTGAGGAGGTCCGATGGTCCGCGCCGCCGATGACAGACTGGCGCCCATGCCCTCCCTGCGTCGCAGCAACCGCGTCGCGCCCGTCGACGAGGCGACGGCCACGGTCGACGACCTGGTGCGGCAGGTGGCGCGTGGCGACGGGCCTGCGTTCGAACGCCTGTACGGTCGGGTGGCCAACACCGTCTACGGCATCATCCGCCGCGTGCTGCGCGACCCCGCACAGTCCGAGGAGGTGACGCAGGAGGTGCTGGTCGAGGTGTGGCGTACCGCCACTCGATTCGACTCGGAGCGTGGCAGCGCGACGACTTGGATCCACACGATGGCCCACCGGCGCGCGATCGACCGGGTCCGTGCCGCCCAGTCCGCTCATGACCGTGACGCCCGGGTGGCCAGGCGCGAGCACGTCCCCGCCTACGACGAGGTCGCCGAGCAGGTCGAGGCCAGGCTGGAGCAGCAGCAGGTCCGGCGCTGCCTCGACCACCTGACCGACCTGCAGCGTGAGTCGGTCAACCTCGCCTACTACAGCGGCTACACCTATCGCGAGGTGTCCGAGCTGCTGGATGTGCCGCTCGGCACCGTGAAGACCCGGATGCGCGACGGCCTGATCCGCCTCCGCGACTGCCTGGGGGTGGCGATGTGAGCATCCCCGAACTGCACACCCTCACCGGTGCGTACGCCGTGGACGCCCTCGAGGGCTCCGAGCGCGACCGGTTCGAGGAGCACCTGCGCGACTGCGGCGCCTGCCGGGACGAGGTCGCCGAGCTGACCGCCACGGCATCCCGCCTCGCGGCTGCGGTGGCGGCCCCCGCCCCCGGGTCGCTGAGAGCTGCGGTCCTCGCCGAGGTGGCACACACCCGCCAGCTCGCTCCGCTGCCCTCGACCGGCCGACACGACGAGCTCGCCGCTCGGCGCTGGTACCGGCAACCGGTCGCGGCCGCCGCCGCCGTGCTGCTGGTCGTGTCCGTCGCCCTCGGGACGTACGCCGTGACCGAGAGCCGGCGGGCCGACCGCGCCGAGCAGCGCGCCGAGCAGATCGTCGCGATCGTGACCCACCCCGAGCGCATCGAGCGCCCGGTCCGGGTGTCGACCGGCGGCACCGGCACGGTCATCGCCGCCGACGGCGAAGCCGTGTTCCGTGCATCCGACGTGCGGACGCTTCCCGACGACCGCGTTTACCAGCTGTGGCTGATCCGCGGCGACCGGCCTCAGTCGGCCGGGGTCCTCGGCCGCGGCGGCGTCCTGGAGGCGGTGGTCACGGACATGGCGCCGACCGACGCCCTCGGCCTCACGGTCGAGCCGGCCGGCGGCTCGACGTCACCGACCGGCGAGCTGCTGCTCCGCGTCACGATGGCCTGAGCCAGCGAGCGCGCGGGCGCCGGAGCGCGGCGCCGCAGCCGCGTCACCGGCGCCGGGCCAAACGGGCCGGGCG
>JBOGDX010000476.1:0-2769 GCA_050743225.1 Actinomycetes bacterium
GTGCCGCGCACCCTGATCTGCGGCGACCCGACGGTGCGCGACGCCATCGCCAGCCCGGGAGCGAGGCCGGCGAGCTCGGACATCACACGGGCGAAGCTGACGCCGGCCCCGAGGCGCACGCCGCCGTCGTCGGCGCGCGACCAGTCGCGCAGGGCGGTGACCCGGGTGAGGTCGATGAGGCCCTCGGGGCGGATCCGGTCGAAGTTGAGCTCGACCATGACGTCGGTCCCACCGGCGATCGGGACCGCCGCTGGGTGCTCGGCGCGGGCCGCGAGCGCCTCCGACCACGACGACGGCGAGACGAACTCCACGCGGCCACCGTAGCGACCCGCGGTCGCCGACTCAGGTGATCCGCAGGTGCATCCTGACCACGGTCCCCGCGGCCCCGGAGCGCACCTGGACCAGGTCGCAGAGCTGGTTGGCGAGCCACACCCCGCGCCCACCGAGCCCCTCCAGCGCCGGCTCGTGCCGCCCGACCAGCTGGTCGCGGATCACTCCGGCGTCGCTGACCTCGGCCACCAGGTGCGCGTCCTCGACCCAGATCCGGAGCACGCCGCTACCGCCGCCGTGCAGCAGGCTGTTGGTCGCGATCTCGTCCACCGACAGGGTGAGGTCCTCGGCCATGGCGTCGAGCACCCCGGCGGCGTCGCAGCTGCGGTGGACGAGCTCGCGAACCGACCCGAGGTCGTCAGGGCCGAACGCCAGCTCCGTCACCGTCCCCGCCGGCTGGGGAAGCGGCTCACCGCGCAGCGCGCGCCCCGGGGCCTCGGCCTCGTAGGTCGCGCTGTCCGAGCGCACCCCGCCCGACACGACCACCGGGTGGTTGGCCCGGGCTCGCTCGACGACGGAGCGGGGTAGCGCGGATACGTCGTACGGACACAGCAACCGCCAGGCAGGACCGTCATCGAATGCCAGGTTCAGCAAGGACTCGTGCTGCGCGCACTCGGCGATCTCGGCGTCCCGACGGCCGGCCCAGATCGGCTCGCCGATGCCGCGCACCGACCGACCCCTCGCGGTGTTGCTGTTCAGGAACTCCCGCCAGGCCGGGATGATCCGCGCGGGGTTGGCGCCCAGCCAGGCCATGTCGACGAGTCGGACGTCGGGCTCGTCCACGAAGAACTCGCGCATCCACCGCGCCCGGTCACCCGTGAGCGCCACCAGGATCGCCTGGTCGCGCTCGAGGCCGTCCCGGACGAAGGCACTCGTGCCCTCGAGGAAGTCGGCGGGCGAGGCGTAGAGGAAGGCCTCGTGCGAGAACCGCTGTGGAGCGTGACTCTGCGCGGCAGCCGTCATGGCCCCTCCCTCGACCGACCGGGGGACGGCATCAGGCTACGCCGCCGGGCTGCCGCTACCACCACCGTCAGGCAGGTCGGGGTCCGGATGATGGACCTCCTCGCCGTGCCGCGCGTGCAGCCGGTCCCGGATCTCGTCCGGCGAGTAGGAACGGCGGCGCCGTTCGTCGCGCGCGACGACGGCACCCGTCGCCGCCACACCGACCACGCCCGCGAGGCCGATCCATCGCCACGGCACATGCCACTTCCGCACCCTGCGTACGTTAGGTGGGTGCCGACCCCGCTGTCCCTCGACGCGGCCGTCGACCTCACCCGCACCGGCGACGTCTGGCTCTTCCGAGGCCGGACCGTCGCCGACCGCGCCATCCAGCTCACCACGAACAGCCCGGTCAACCACGTCGGCATGTCGGTCGTGCTGGACGACATGCCGCCGCTGATGTGGCACGCGGAGCTCGGCAGGTCGCTACGGGACATGTGGTCGGGGACCCACCAGCGCGGGGTCCAGCTGCACGACCTGCGGGACGCGGTCGTCACGTGGGGGCACCGCTACGGGCAGCGCGCCTGGCTGCGGCAGCTCAACGCGCAGGTCACCCGCGAGATGGAGGACGCGCTGCTCACGACGGTGGCACGCCTGGACGGCAAGCCGTTCCCGTCCACGGCGCGGCTCGCGTCCCGGTGGCTGCTCGCGCGCCGACGGCGTCGGGAACACCCCACGCCTCAAGTGGAGACCGTGTTCTGCGCCGAGGTCGTGGCCCTCACGTACGAGGCGATGGGCCTGCTGCCCCCCGGTCGGCACCCCGGCTGGTACGACCCTGGCCGGTTCTGGTCCGGCGACGACCTCGAGCTCACCGGCGGGGCGGCGCTCGGCGGCGAGATCGCGGTGGACGTCCCGACCCGACGCCCCGGGAACGCCCCCTTTCCATGATCATGAAGGTTCACCCCCGCACGTGGCGGCACGAGTCTTCATGATCATGGAAGGCCGGCACATGGCAGCGCGAGCACTCGCCGAGGTCGTGGTACTCACGTACGAGGCGATGGGCCTGCTGCCCCCCGGTCGGCACCCCCGCTCGTACGACCCTGGCCGGTTCTGGTCCGGCGACGACCTCGAGCTCACCGGCGGGGCGGCGCTCGGCGGCGAGATCGCGGTGGACGTCCCGGCCCGACCCGCGGCGGGCGATCCGCACTGCGGAACAAATCAGGACGAACCACCCCCTTGACCCACGCTCCGGGCGCTCATACTGTGCGGCGGGACAAGCCCAGTTCCATATCGCGGAAAGCACGAAAGGCACGGAAGGGCACGGAAGGGCTCGAAAGGGCACGACGGACACGAAAGGACGCGGGATGACCGCTCCGGTCCCGATCGTCGTGGCGCCTGACAAGTTCAAGGGCAGCCTGCGCGCCACCGAGGCCGCGGCGGCGATCGCCGAGGGCGCCCACGCGGCCGCTGCGCGGCTCGGCATCGCGCTCGACGTGCGCG
>JBOGDX010000477.1:0-2754 GCA_050743225.1 Actinomycetes bacterium
GTCCAGCAGCTCCCGGCGCCGCGCCGCGTACTCCGCCGGCGTGGCCGCGGGCGCCGTCTCAGAGAGCGTCGGCGCCACGGTCCCCGGTGCGGACGCGCACGACCGTCTCGACCGGGACCGACCACACCTTGCCGTCGCCGATCCGGCCGGTCTGCGCACTCTTGACGATCACCTCGATGACGTCCTCCGCGTCGTCGTCCTCGACCAGCACCTCGACCCGGACCTTGGGCACCAGGTCGACGGTGTACTCCGCGCCGCGGTAGACCTCGGTGTGACCGCGCTGGCGACCGTAGCCACTGGCCTCGGTGACGGTGATCCCGTGCACCCCAAAGGACTCCAGCGCGCTCTTCACGTCGTCGAGCTTGAACGGCTTGATGACTGCCGTGACGAGCCTCATGCGCCCACCCTCTCCTTCCGTGTCGCGGTTGTTGCCGCCGGTGAGGCGGCGGCGGCCCGGTAGCCGCCCCCGGTGACCGAGCCCAGCTCGTACGCCGACTCGGCGTGCGACGCCAGGTCGATGCCGGTGATCTCGGCCTCCTCGTCGACCCGGAACCCGATGGTGCGGGCGATGGCCGATCCGATGAGGTACGCCGCCCCGAAGGAGAACACCGCGACGACACTGGCGGCGACGGCCTGGCGCCACAGCTGGTCGGTGCCGCCGCCGTAGAGCAGCCCGTCGACACCGGCCGGTGCCTTGGCCGTCCCGACCACGCCGATCAGGAGCGTGCCGACCACACCGCCGACGAGGTGGACACCGACGACGTCGAGCGAGTCGTCGTACCCCAGCCGGTACTTCAGGCCGACGGCCAGCGCGCACAGCGCTCCCGCGACCGCCCCGACCGCGATCGCCCCGACCGGGTTGACCGCCGAGCAGGCCGGCGTGATGGCCACCAGGCCGGCGACCACCCCGGAAGCCGCGCCCAGAGACGTCGGGTGCCCGTCGCGCAGCTTCTCGGTCGCGAGCCACGCGAGGGAGGCGGCCGCAGTGGCCACAAGGGTGTTGAGCCATGCCAGCGAGGCGATGCTGCCGGCGCCGAGGGCGGACCCGGCGTTGAAGCCGAACCAGCCGAACCACAGCAGTCCCGCGCCCACCATCACGAGCGTGAGGTTGTGCGGGCGGATCGGCTCCTTGCCGAAGCCGACGCGCCTGCCGAGGACCAGCGCGAGTGCGAGGCCCGCGGCGCCGGCGTTGATGTGCACCGCGGTCCCGCCGGCGAAGTCGATCGCCTTGAGGTCGTTCGCGATCCAGCCACCGACGTCGGCGGTGTAGCCGTCGAACGAGAAGACCCAGTGGGCCACCGGGAAGTACACGACCGTCGCCCACACGGCGGCGAAGACCATCCAGGAGCCGAACTTCGCGCGGTCCGCGATGGCGCCGCTGATCAGCGCGACCGTGATGATGGCGAAGACGGCCTGGAAGCCGACGAAGGCCAGCGGCGGGATCCCGGCGGCCTCCCCCTCGAGGCCGCCCAGCGGGTCCGCGGAGATGAGGCCTTCGAGCCCCACGAAGTCGAGGTTGCCGAGCAGGCCACCGCCGACGTCGTCACCGAACGCGAGCGTGTAGCCGTAGAGCACCCACAGCACGCTGATGAGCCCGAGCGCCCCGAAGCTCATCATCATCATGTTGAGGACGCTCTTGGCGCGGACCATGCCGCCGTAGAACAGGGCCAGACCTGGGGTCATGAGCAGGACGAGCGCGGCGCTCGTGAGGACCCAGGCGGTGTCTCCTGAGCTGGGTGTCACGGTATGCCTCCAAAGGACGGGGACGAGGAACCTGTCGAGAACCTGTCGAGGAGGTTGTCGGGCCGGGGTTACCGCGGCGGGCGCGGCACGTTTCCGCCGTGTGACGATCCGGGCGGGCGCGTTACGTCGCGGTTACGCGAGTCCGCATCGCGGGACTGGGGTCGGGTCAGGGTCCGAGCAGGGCGTCGACGAACGCCTCGGGCTCGAACGGCGCCAGGTCGTCGGGGCCCTCGCCGAGCCCGACCAGCTTGACCGGCACGCCGAGGTCCCGCTGCACGGCGACGACGATGCCGCCCTTGGCCGTGCCGTCGAGCTTGGTGAGCACGATGCCGGTGACGTCGACGACCTCGGCGAAGACGCGGGCCTGGACCAGGCCGTTCTGCCCGGTCGTGGCGTCGAGCACGAGCAGCACCTCGTCGACCGGACCCTGCTTCTCGACGACCCGCTTGACCTTGCCGAGCTCGTCCATCAGCCCCACCTTGTTCTGCAGCCGGCCCGCGGTGTCGACGACCACCACGTCGTAGTCACCGTCGGCACCCTGCTTCACCGCGTCGAACGCGACGCTGGCCGGGTCGCCGCCCTCCGGGCCACGGACGACCGGCGCCCCGACCCGAGACCCCCACGTCTGCAGCTGGTCGGCCGCCGCGGCACGGAAGGTGTCTGCCGCGCCCAGCAGGACGGTGCGCTGCTCGGCGACCAGGACCCGGGCGAGCTTGCCGACCGTGGTGGTCTTGCCGGTGCCGTTCACTCCGACCACCAGGACCACGGCGGGGCGTCCGTCATGCGGGGCCGTACGCAGGGAGCGGTCGACGTCCTGGCCCACCGTCGCGAGCAGCTCCTCGCGCAACAGGGCGCGCACCTGGTCAGCCCCGCGCTGCCCACCGTCCTTGAGGCGCGTACGCAGCCGCTCGACGAGCTCCTGGGTCGGGCCCACACCGACGTCGGCGGTCAGCAGGACCTCCTCGACCTGCTCCCACGTCTCCTCGTCGAGGCGCTCGCGCGAGAGCAGCC
>JBOGDX010000478.1:0-2740 GCA_050743225.1 Actinomycetes bacterium
GGGCAGGTCGCTGTCGCTGGGCCATGCGGGCCGCAGCCTGCGCGGCGTCGCGCTCGGCCTTGGTGCCCGACGCGTCGCCCTTGTAGATCCACACCTTCACGCCGATGCGACCGAACGTCGTACGGGCCTCGTAGAACCCGTAGTCGATGTTGGCGCGCAGCGTGTGCAGCGGGACCCGGCCCTCGCGGTAGAACTCCGAGCGGGACATCTCGGCACCGCCGAGGCGGCCCGAGCACTGCACGCGGATGCCCTTGGCACCGGCCTTCATCGTGGTCTGCATCGACTTGCGCATGGCCCGACGGAACGACACCCGGCTGGAGAGCTGCTCGGCCACGCCCTGCGCGACGAGCTGGGCGTCGACCTCCGGGTTCTTGACCTCGAGGATGTTGAGCTGCACCTGCTTGCCGGTGAGCTTCTCCAGGTCGCCGCGGATGCGGTCGGCCTCGGCGCCGCGTCGGCCGATCACGATGCCCGGCCGCGCCGTGTGGATGTCCACCCGGACCCGGTCGCGGGTGCGCTCGATCTCGACGCGCGAGATGCCCGCGCGCTCCATGCCCTTGGACATGAGGCGGCGGATCGCCACGTCCTCCTTGACGTAGTCGCTGTACCGCTGTCCCGACTTGGTGCTGTCGGCGAACCACCGGCTCTTGTGGTCCGTCGAGATGCCCAGGCGGAACCCGTGGGGGTTGACCTTCTGGCCCACTATCGGGTCCTCCTCTTCGGGGTGGTCTTCGTTGCGGTGCCGCCCGCGCCGGTCGGCTCCGGTCGCGGCGCGACGACCACGGTGATGTGGCTCGTGCGCTTGCGGACGCGGTACGCCCGCCCCTGGGCCCGCGGACGGAACCGCTTCAGGGTCGGGCCCTCGTCGACGTAGGCCTCGCGGACGACGAGTTCCTCCACGTCCAGCCGCCTGCTGTCGCGGTCGGCAGCCGAACGGGCGTTGGCCACGGCGCTGGCCACCACCTTGTAGACCGGCTCGCTCGCGGCCTGCGGGGCGAACCGGAGGACGGCCAACGCCTGCTCCGCCGGCATGCCGCGGACGAGGTCCACGACACGCCGAGCCTTCATCGGTGTCACGCGGACGTAGCGCGCCTGCGCCCGCGCCGACACGTCGGTCTCGGGAAGCGCTTCGTTGCGGGTCGCCCGGTCAGCCACGGCGCGCCCTCCTGTCGTCCCTGACGTGCCCGCGGAACGTGCGCGTGGGGGCGAACTCGCCGAGCTTGTGGCCCACCATCGCCTCGGTGACGAAGACCGGCACGTGCTTGCGCCCGTCGTGCACCGCGATGGTGTGGCCGAGCATGGCCGGAACGATCATGGACCGCCTGGACCACGTCTTGATGACGTTCTTGGTGCCCTTCTCGTTCTGGGCGTCCACCTTCTTGATCAGGTGGCCGTCCACGAAGGGACCCTTCTTCAGGGAACGCGGCATGGTCAGTGTCTCCCGGAGCTCATGTTCAGCGCTTCTTACCGGTCTTGCGGCGGCGGACGATCATCGCGTTGCTGGCCTTGTTCGGCCGGCGGGTGCGCCCCTCGGGCTTGCCGTTGGGGTTCACCGGGTGGCGGCCGCCGGACGTCTTGCCCTCGCCACCACCGTGCGGGTGGTCCACCGGGTTCATCGCGACACCGCGGACGGTCGGGCGCTTGCCCTTCCACCGCATGCGGCCCGCCTTGCCCCAGTTGATGTTCGACTGCTCGGCGTTGCCGACCTCGCCGACCGTTGCCCGGCAGCGGACGTCGACGTTGCGGATCTCGCCGGACGGCATGCGCAGCTGGGCGTACGGCCCGTCCTTGGCCACGAGCTGCACGCTCGAGCCCGCCGAGCGGGCGATCTTCGCGCCGCCCCCGGGGCGTAGCTCGATGGCGTGCACCACCGTGCCCACGGGGATGTTGCGGAGCGGGAGGTTGTTGCCCGCCTTGATGTCTGCCGAGGGACCGTTCTCGACCCGGTCACCCTGCTTGAGCCGGTTCGGCGCGATGATGTAGCGCTTCTCGCCGTCCTGGTAGTGCAGCAGCGCGATGCGGGCCGTGCGGTTGGGGTCGTACTCGATGTGCGCGACCTTGGCGGGGACGCCGTCCTTGTCGTGCCGACGGAAGTCGATGACGCGGTAGGCGCGCTTGTGCCCCCCGCCCTGGTGGCGGGTGGTGATCTGGCCCGAGTTGTTCCGGCCGCCCTTGTTGTGCAGCGGGCGCACCAGCGACTTCTCGGGCTCGGAGCGGGTGACCTCGACGAAGTCGGCGACGCTCGAGCCGCGGCGAGCCGGGGTTGTCGGCTTGTACTTGCGGATGCCCATTAGCTGACCGGCCCTCCAAAGATGTCGATCCGGTCACCCTCGGCCACGGTGACGATCGCGCGCTTGGTGGCGTTGCGGCGCCCCCAGCCCGTCCGGGTGCGCTTGCGCTTGCCCTCGCGGTTGATCGTGTTCACACCGTCGACCTTGACGCCGAAGACCTTCTCGACCGCGATCTTGATCTCGGTCTTGTTGGCGTCCGGGTGCACGAGGAACGTGTACTTGTTCTCGTCGAGGAGCCCGTAGCTCTTCTCGGAGACGACCGGCGCGAGCAGCACGTCGCGGTGGTCCTTGTGGATGGACGACATCAGCGCCCGCCTCCTTCCGGAACTTCGCTCTCGGTGGCGACCGCGGAGGCCGAGCGGCCCTTCGCGGGTCCGGCCAGGAACTCGTCGAGGGCGCCGCGGGTGAAGACCACGTCGTCAGAGACGAGGACGTCGTAGGTGTTCAGC
>JBOGDX010000479.1:0-2726 GCA_050743225.1 Actinomycetes bacterium
GGCGGAACTGCAGCCACAACTCCTCGTACTCGGCGTGTCGCCACGCCCGGCGTAGCGCCGGCCATACGACCTCTACCTCGGAATCCGCCACATCGCCCCCTTGTGTCGGTGGCACCCTGTTCGGAGAAACTTATCGCCGGCATGGCGCTGCCGACCATCGTGCGCTACTGTCCGCCCACATTTGTCGCGTCGGTGCGGGGGTCTCGCGGCCGAGACGGGGGGCGCTGGACATGCTTGGTCTGCGGAGATTGCTCTCGTGCGGATTCGTTCTGGCGGTTGCCGTCTCGGTCGGTGTGAGCAGTAGCGACACTGCTGCCGTGGCGGCGGTGATGGAACCCGCGGAAGTCGAGGCGAGTCTCGATCCGCAATGTCCCCCGAACTCTGAACAGACAGCGCCGCTGTCGGCACGGTCGTGTGTGGCCGAGCAGGTGCGCTCGACGCGTTCCGGTCTGCAGCCGGTATGCGTCATCGCTCCCAAAGCGCTGCAGCCGAATCCGTGGTACACCCCGACTGAGTGTCGCGGGGGACGTGGCGTGCAGGCGGAAGCGATCGCGCAGGCCCGCGCCATTGCCAAGCTCAACGCCGCGGGAGTGCACGGGGAGGAGGGTCCTCCTGGCGGGATCACGCCCAACCTGCAGTGGGAAGTCAGGTATCCCGGCGGTCGTATTGATGTCCTGGCCTACGACCGGACTGACCCGGACGCGCCGATCGAGCTCATCGAACTGAAAGGCGCGTGGAACGGCGGCGTGGAATCGGCTGAGTTGCAGTTGGGGCGCTATCAAACGGGCCTGGCGCGCCATACGACTCGCCCGGTCGGTCTGTTCAATTTCCCTTCCGGCCACCAGGACGCCTTCCGCATCCTTGTTCAGGATTGTGGTGACGGGGCCAGGAACCGTGTCATCAATCAATACAAGGTGGCGGCTACGGCCAGTCCCGGGGTGTTGCTCATCTCCGGGCCCGCTCGGACTGTTACTTCAGTACGACCTCCACGCGGTCGGTGAGTTCCACCTGCTCGACGTCCCGAGCGAGGGCATCGACGTCCAGGCGCGGTTCGCCCCGTTGGGGCCGAACTTCTCCGTGTTGGACCGAGTCGCCACCGAGATCGGCGACCAACGGATCGAGCTCACCCGAAACGCTGTCATCCTCGACGGCGAACCGCACACCGTGGCATCAGGAGACCTGGTCAGCCTGGGCGAGGGCGCGAGCCTGGCACGGTACGGCACCACCTACGTGCTCACCTGGCCGGGCATCGAGGGACGCCTGGTCATGGTCATGGATGGGCGCAGCCTCGGGTTCGTCGTGCCGGCGAGCACGAGCGCACAAGGACTGCTGGGCAACGCGAACGGCGATCCCAACGACGACCTGGCATTCCGGGACGGGGAAGTCCTCCCGGCAGGAAGCAGCCCTTCCGTCATCCATGGCGGTTTCGCCGACTCGTGGCGCATCTCCGACGCGGACTCGCTCTTCACCTACGGCGCCAACGAGTCGACCGCGTCGTTCACCGACGAGTCGTTCCCCAGCAACGTCGTGACCATGGCTGACTTCACTGAGGCGGAAGTCGCGGCAGCATCGACTGTTTGCGTTGAAGCAGGCGTCGCTCCCGGTCCCCAGTTCGAGAGCTGCGTCTTCGATATCGCACTCACCGGGGACGACTCGTACGCGGACCAATCCGCCTTGGTCACCGACGTGCTCGTCGATGCCGATGCCCACGACTTCGACGGCTCCGGCCGCTTGATCGAGGACTTCGAAGGAACAGTGGGACCGAACTTCGCCTCCGCCTACTACAGCGAGGACGCGTCAACTACGCGGGTCGCCGGCCCGGTGTTCGACACCCCCGGCTATCGCTTCTACGCCAGGAACGTGGCCCGTCATGACTCCATCGGGCTGGGAATGGACCTGCTCGCATACGGTCCAGTCGGCAGCGACAGCCACGAGCAGTCCATCGAGTTGCTGGTCGACGAAGAGCCGGTCGCCACGCTGCACCTGGACGGTCAGCAGCCGCAAATCACGGGAACGGGAGCGCTCTCTGGTTCGATCGAACGGACCTCGGTGGGTCAGACGGCCAGCGGGCAGGCGGTCAGCCGATTCCACCTGGAGGCGACCCTGACGCACGCAATGGAGTCCCTCGATGTGGAACTACGACCCCAGAACTTCCGCGGCGTGCTGGACACCTCCCTCGGCGTCGATGACATCGGCCTGACGCTGCACGCGCCACCGCCCCAACACTTCGCGGTCGATCTCCCAGCCAGCGTCCCAGGCGCCTCTGGCACCTCGACCGATCCCGCTGCCGGCGCAGGCAACCTCGAAACCCCAGGCGCCGAGGATGCGTATCAATTCACGCTCGACGGCGCAGAGCCAACCGACCTGTACGTGGCCCGTTCGTGCAGCGACGGCATCAAGTCGGCACTGCGAAACGAGAACACCGGCACGGAGATCGTTCCCGTTGCGGACGACTGCTCACACCAGCGGTTTGACGCGGTCCCACCCGGCGACTACGAACTGCAGATCCAAAGCCTCGGATCCGCGACGCACTACACCCTCGCGGTCAACGCCATCCCAGCAGACGCCTCAGGATCGTTCAGCGTCGATGGCTCGCCCCTGACATTGACCACGGTGGCGGCGGGGCAGAACGGGTTCGCCACGTTCGAGGGCACGCAGGGGCAGCGGATCCAGCTGGAGACCAGCGGGGAGACGGTGACCACCACGGCCTACTGGGAGGTGTCGCG
>JBOGDX010000480.1:0-2721 GCA_050743225.1 Actinomycetes bacterium
GCCTCACCACCCGACAGCTCGCCGGGCATCGCACCAGCCATCTCGACGACGCCGAGCCGGTCGAGCCATGACCGCGCCGCGGTGCGCGCCGACTCGCGGTCATGGCGCTCCAGCAACAGCGGCAGTCGACGTTCTGCTCGACCGTGAGCTCGGGAACGAGTTGGCCGAACTGGAGCACGATGCCGAACTCGCGACGACGGAGCCGGGTGCGTGCGCCTTCCGGCAGCTCGCCGAGGTCCACGTTCTCGTAGCGCACGTCACCGGCCTCCGGACGCAGAATGCCGGCGAGGCAGTGGAGCAGCGTGGACTTGCCCCCGCCCGACGGGCCGGTGACCGCCAGCACCTCCCCGCGGGCGAGGTCGAGGGACACGCCACGCAGGGCCTGGGTCCGGCCGTAGGACTTCTCGATGGCGCGCGCCGACAGGACGACCTCGGTCATGTGTGCTCCTTTGTGTCGGCGGCGACCCGGGCCGCAGCGGTCTCGAGCCACCGCAGGTCGGCGTCCAGGTGGGCCAGCGTGTGGTCCAGGGCGATCCGCGCGCCGCGGTCGGCGACTGACTTCTGCTCCCCGACCAGCTCCCGCATCCGCGACATGTGCTCGGCCCGCTGCCGGACGAGAAATGCAGACGCGTCTTCGTCCATGTGCAACGCCGTCACGGTCTTACGGACCAGGTCGTCCGCGGCGTAGGGACCCGCTTGCTCGACGTGGGCGAGCCAGTCCCCCAAAGCACGGCGGCCGTCGGGCGTCAACGCGTAGACCGTCCGCTCCGGCCCGCCCTCCTGCCTCGTCTCGGCCACCTCGACGTGCCCGTCCCGTTCGAGGCGGGCCAGCGTGGCGTAGACCTGCCCGTACGCGAGCGGCTTGGTGCCTGGGAACCGTGAGTCGTGCTCGCGCTTGAGGTCGTACCCGTGGGCGGGGCCGCGAGCGAGGATGCCCAAGAGGGCGTGACCGGCCGACATGCCACCGGACTATACACACGAAGACTACTCGGAGCGAATAGTCAGGGTGTGACGGTGCGGAGGGCAGGCGACGGCCACTGTCAGCGAGGCCTACCTGTGGTGGGTGACGCGCACGGCCGCGACCAGCCGAACGTGGCAGGGTCCCCGGGTGCGGGGCGCCGCACCTGCTCGTCGCGCGGTAGCGCGGCCTACGTCGTGGGGGCAGGCCTGACCATCCGGGCCGACCGCCCGTCGGCTACCGCTGCTCGAGCTTTCGCAGCCTCTCCAGGTCGTGAGCCGCCCGCAGCCGGGCGTCCTGCTGGATGCGCGTGGCGACGAGGAACTCGGCCGCCTCGATCCGCACCGCCTCGGACTGCCAAGCGACCCGCACGCCGTAGTCGTCGGGGTCCTCGGCCTCACAGCCGGCCGCCGTGGCCGAGTCCGCGTCTGCATCGAGCGCTGCGTCGTCGTCGGGGAACCGGTCGTGCAGGATCTCGATGCCGTGGGGAGGGTCAGGTACGTCGGTCAGCGGCCCACCCGTCGCGGTGGCCTCCGCTGCACGCGCCGTACGGGCGTGCTTGCCGACATGTCCCATCGCAGCCTCTCTGCCGCGCCCTTCACTGTCAGAGTGCGCCGACTGGCGGTGAAAGGCTACTACCGACGCAGAGTAACGGAAAGCGGACATGGAGTGACGGCGTGGCAGGGGCCGCGGTGGCCCGGGCCGACCGGGACCGTCCGGCCGCCCATCTAGGGTGACCGCCATGACGGAGCGCAACGACCGCTTGGTGTGGATCGACTGCGAGATGACCGGCCTGTCACTCGAGCACGACGCCCTGGTCGAGGTCGCGGCGCTCGTCACCGACGCCGATCTCAACGTCCTGGGCGACGGGATCGACGTGGTGATCCGCCCGCCGGACGCGGCGCTCGAGCAGATGGTGGACGTGGTCCGCGACATGCACACCACGTCGGGCCTGCTCGCCTCCCTGCCGACCGGTGTCGCGCTCGGTGAGGCCGAGCGGCTGCTCCTCGACTACGTCCGCGAGCACGTCCCGACACCACGAAAGGCGCCGCTGGCCGGAAACACCGTCTACGTGGACCGCGGCTTCCTCGCCCGCGACATGCCCGCCCTGGACGAGCATCTGCACTACCGCCTCGTCGACGTGTCCTCGATCAAGGAGCTCGCCCGCCGCTGGTTTCCGAAGGTGTACTTCAACTCCCCCGAGAAACATGGCGGCCACCGCGCGCTGGCCGACATCAGGGAGAGCATCGAGGAGCTCAAGTTCTACCGGGAGGCAGTGTTCGTCGCGCCGCCGGGGCCGGACAGCGACACCGTCAAGGCGATCGCGACCCGGTTCGTCCTCGCCCCCACGCCCGAGACGCAGGGGTGACTCGGGCGCTGCTTGTATGATTCCAACCGCCGCAGCACCTGTGCGGTTCTCTTGGTGGGTGTAGCTCAGCTGGTAGAGCACCTGGTTGTGGTCCAGGTGGCCGCGGGTTCAAGTCCCGTCACTCACCCCAGGCCCGTGTGTCGCCGGGACGGCATAGTGCAGGCATGGCCGCTCCGCCCACCGGAACACAGCACAGGCTCGTGTACGCCGACCAGGTGGCCGTGGTCGCCGAGATGGGGGCGACCCTTCGGTCGTACGACGTGGCAGGGCTCCCCGTCGTCGACGGTTTCGGGGCCAACGTGCGCCCGGACGGCGGGCGCGGCCAGATCCTCGCGCCGTGGCCCAACCGGGTCCGCGACGGGCGCTACTCGTTCGCCGGGGAGGACCTGCAGCT
>JBOGDX010000481.1:0-2720 GCA_050743225.1 Actinomycetes bacterium
GTCCAGGTCGAGGTGCCGGCCACGGCGGTGGCCGGCGGGCCGGTCGTGGTGGACGCGAGCCTGCGGACCCCGGGCGGCGCGCAGTACGCCCAACCGGTGCAGCTGCGGATCACGATCACGCAGTACGGCACGGTGGCGCTGTACATCACGGTCGTGGCCGCGGCCGTGCTGTTCCTCATGGCGGGGGTCCGGGTGGTCCGGCGGTTGGTCGGGGCCCGCAGGAGCGAGCCGGGCACGCCTCCGGAGGCCGGGAGACCCGAGACCGCCACCGCGCCGGAACGAGCGCCGTGAGCGAGCTCGAGGAGGGGCGTGCTGCCGCGGTCGTGCGGCACAGCACCGTCATGGCCGCCGGCACCGTGGTGTCGCGCGCGCTGGGCTTCGTGCGCAGTGCCGTGCTGGCGGCGGCCATCGGGATGCAGCTCACCGGAAGCGCGTTCAACATCGCGAACACCGTGCCCAACATCATCTACATCCTGCTGGCCGGCGGGGTCCTCAACGCCGTGTTCGTCCCTCAGCTGGTACGGGCGATGAAGGAGGGCGCCGAGCACGGCCGGGCCTACACCGACCGGTTGCTGACTCTCGCGGGCCTCGCGCTGCTCGTCATCACCGTCGCGGCCACGCTCGCGGCCCCGTTGTTGATCGGGCTGTACACGGACGACAGCTGGAGCGCGGAGGACACCGGGGTCGCGGTGGCCTTCGCGTTCTGGTGCCTGCCGCAGGTTTTCTTCTACGGCCTCTACACGATGCTCGGTCAGGTGCTCAACGCCCGCGGCAGCTTCGGGCCGATGATGTGGGCACCGATCGTCAACAACCTGGTCGCGATCGCGACCGGGCTGGCCTTCATCGCGCTGTTCACCGTCGACGTCGACCGGCCGACGTCCCTGTCGGCCACCGCGATCGCGTTCCTCGGGCTGGGCTCCACCCTCGGCGTCGCGCTCCAGGCGATGGTGCTGATCCCGGTGCTCCGCCGCACCGGCTTCGGCTACCGACCCCGCTTCGACTTCCGCGGCGCAGGTCTGGGCAAGGCAGGCGAGCTGGCCCGCTGGACCCTGCTGTTCGTCCTGGTCAACCAGCTCGCGTACGTCGTGATCGCGAACCTCGGGACCCGGGCCGACGAGGCCGCGAAGGACGTGCTGTCGTACGGCGTGGGCTACACGGCCTACGCCAACGCGTACCTGATCTTCATGCTTCCGCACTCGATCATCACGGTCTCGGTGGTGACCAGCGTCCTGCCACAGCTGAGCCGGGATGCCGCCGACGGTCGGCTCGACGACGTACGGCGAAGCCTGTCATCCGCCTGGCGCATCACCGCCGTCGGCATCGTCATCGCCGCCGCCGCCCTGGTGTCGCTCGGCCCGGACCTGACCGGGGTGCTGTACGCCTTCACCAAGGACGGCGCGGACGACGCGCGCTACATCGGGCTGCTGGTCGCGGCGTTCGCGGTCGGGCTGCCGGCCTTCTCGGCGCAGTACGTCGCGTTGCGCGGCTTCTACGCCTACGAGGACACCCGGACCCCGTTCCTGCTGCAGGTCGGGATCGCCTCGACGAACGTGGTGCTGGCGCTCGCCGCGTACGCCGCCCTCCCGCTGCGGTGGAAGATGGTGGGCGTCGCCGGGGCCTACGCGCTGACCTATGCCGTGGGTCTCGGGCTGTCGACAAGCGTCCTCCGTCGGCGTCTCGGCGGGCTCGGGGGCCGGGTCGTCGTTCGGACGTACGTCCGACTGCTGGTCGCCGCTGTCCCCTCCGCCGCCGCCGCGTGGACCGTGTCCTGGCTCGTCGGACGCGGCCTGGGCGACGGGCTGGCGGGTTCGGGCGCGTCATTGGCGGCCGGCGGGACGGTGCTGGTGCTGCTCTACCTGCTCGGCGCCCGACTACTTCGCGTGACCGAGCTGGAGTCCGTGCTCGCAACCGTCCGGGGCCGGCTGGGGCGCTGACTCGCACTCGGCGCTCAAGACCCGCGGCGCCCCCGCCGATCCAGAGGTCATGCGGCTCCACGCGCGCTTGCGCGACCTGCGCTCGGCAACCCCCGACCGGGGCGACATCGTCCTGAGCTGGCTGACGAAGATCACCGTGGTGCTGGGCATCGCCGGCATCGGGCTCTTCGACGCCATCTCGATCGGGACGACGAGCGTCAACCTCTCCGACCAGGGCGCCTACGCCGCCAGGGAGGCCTCCGAGGTCTGGCAGTCCACCAACAGCGTGCAGAAGGCCTACGACGCGGCGGTCGCCGCCGCAACCGAGCAGAACTCGCTGAACGTCGTGGACACCAAGTCGTTCCGCATCGACGAGGACAACACCGTCCATGTGACGGTACGCCGCGAGGCGACGACGATCCTGCTCTACCGCTGGGGCCGCACCGCCGAGTGGGCGAAGGTCGAGCAGCAGGCGCACGGCCGCAGCGTCGCCTGACCAGAACCCGCATGTCTGGTCCGGCACCCTGGCGGGTAGACGCACCTACGATGTAGCGAACCCAGCCCCGTTGCCAGACCCGCAGCGCCCGGGCCCACTCGAAGCATCGACGAGGAGACCTGTGCCGGACGTGGTCGAGCCGGGAACCCGGCTCGTGCAGCGCTACCGCCTCGAGGAGCACCTCGGCGGGTTCGAGCATGCCGTGGGCGGCCCGGCCGGCACGGTGTACTGGCGGGCGCACGACGAGCTGCTCGACCGGCCGGTCGGCGTCGCGCTGCTGCCCGCCGGCGACCCCCACGCCGACCAGGTGC
>JBOGDX010000482.1:0-2713 GCA_050743225.1 Actinomycetes bacterium
GGCAAGGCCACCACGACCAGCGACAGCAGCCAGATGAGGAGCACGATGGCGAACATCCCGACCGCGGTCCCGCTGACCCGCGACCGGGCCGGGACCAGGGGCGCAGAGGCGGCTGGGTGCTGCGGCGGCATGGCCCAACGATACGTAGAGTGGGCGCCTGGTGCGATCACGGGAGGACCCATGCCCATCTTCCGGCTGAACCACGCCGTGCTGTACGTCCGGGACCTGGAGCGCAGCGTCGCCTTCTACGGGGACGTGCTCGGCTTCGAGGCCGTCATGCGCATGCCGGGGGCGGCGTTCGTCCAGGCGCCCGGCTCCACCAACGACCACGACCTGGGCCTGTTCCAGATCGGCGCCGCCGCCGGCCCGTCGGCCGCCGGCAAGGCCACCGTCGGGCTCTACCACCTGGCGTGGGAGGTCGAGACGCTGGCCGACCTGTCCGAGGTCGCGGCGAAGCTGCGGGAGCGCGGGGCCCTCGTCGGCGCGACCGACCACTCGACCACCAAGGCGTTGTACGCCAAGGACCCCGACGGGCTCGAGCTCGAGGTCAGCTGGCTGGTCCCCGCGGACCTGCTGACGCCGGAGATCCTCGCGGGGCGCGACCGGCTCGTCCCGCTGGACCTGGACGGCGAGATCGAACGGTTCGGCGCCGACACCGTCGGAGGCGTCGGCGTCTCGGTGCCCGCCCCTGCCTGACGCCCTCCACCCGGCGGAGCCGGGGGCTCAACCTTTTCCGGGGTTGCGCGTCTAGCAGGCGTGACGGGCCAGGGCGCGGTCGTGAGCCAGGATGACCGCGTGACCGACGGGGCGGACCGCGGCGAGGCGGTCGACGCCGAGCGGGCCTACGAGGAGCTCTTCCACTTCCACTTCGCCGCCATGACGCGGCTGGCCGCGATGCTCGGCGCTGACGATCCGGAGGACGTCGCCCAGGAGGCGTTCGTCCGGCTGCACCGGCGCACCCGAGCGCTGCGCGACCCGCACGCTGCCGTCGCGTACCTGCGCACGACCGTCGTCAACCTGACTCGCTCCCGACTGCGGCACCTCGCCGTCGTTCGCCGGCATCGTCCGTCCGCTCCGCCGGACGTCACTTCCGCCGAGCAGGACGTCGTACGCCGAGAAGCTGACCATGAGCTGATTGCCGCGATGCGGCGCCTGTCGAGCCGCCATCGCGAGGCGCTCGTCCTGCGCTACTGGCTGGACCTGACCGAGGCCGAGATGGCCGACGCGATGGGCGTCAGCCGCGGCACCGTCAAGTCCCACGTCTCCCGGGGCCTGGACGCCCTGGCCGGTCTGCTGGAGGGGTCCCGGTGAGCGACACCGAACTTCAGGAGGCCCGGCTGCGCGAGGCGTTGCGCCAGCAGGCGGACGACGTCGAAATCTCCTCCGACGCGTGGCAGCAGAACCAGCGACGGCTGCGAGCCGACGCGTCCGTTCGTGGCTGGCGAGCGCTCGGCGCCGCAGCGGCGGCGCTCGTCCTCGTCGCCGGGGTGTCGGCGGTGACGCTGCTCGGCGGCAACGGCGACCGTGGCGCCCCCGGCAGTGGCTCGGAGGACGCCTTTGACTCCTCGAACATCCTCGGCGAGATCGTCGCGGCGGAGACCGGGCGGGTCGACGGCGAGAGGACGGTTCACGAGATCGTGCTCACCGACCCGACCGGTGACGGTCCCCAGCTCTGCGACAGGTACTTGGCCGAGAGCAGCGCCAGCGGCGGCTGCACGCTGCGCAGCCCGGGCGCCGACAAGGCGGGCGTGGCCTTCGACTGGCTTGCGCAGACGGAAGCCGTCGGGGATCTGCGAGGCGTGGTCGCCGGCGTCGACGAGCGGGCGTCCTTCGTGCGGGTCTGGATGGACACCGGCGAGTCGATGCCCGCGACGCTGCACCCCACCGGCTGGGATGGGACGCGCATGTTCGCGGTGACCGTCGACCCTGCAAAGGACTCCGCCCCGCAGCGGATGGTCGCCTCCGGTCGCGATGGCAACGTGCTCGAGGCCGTCGACCTCCCGAGCCGCTTCGGCGACGGCTGGCTGACCTCGCGGTCGGCCTGCGCAGGCGGAGGTGGCGCGACGTGGATCGACCCCGAGGTGCAGCGCGAGGTCTCCGTCGAGCTCGGTACATCGGACGCCGTCATCTCGGTCGGGGAGCGCCAGGAGTGCCTTTCCCAGCTGCGCCGCACCGCGCTGGCCGGCTGGCATGCGGCCGGATCGCTCGTCGTTGCCGTCGTCGCTCCCGAGACGGCGACCGTTCGACTGGCGGACGGTGACCAAGTCGTCGACGAGCTCAAACCGTTCACGGTCCCCGGCTCGCTCTGGCAGGTTGCGACCTTCCGGGCAGCCGATCCGAGTCAGCTCCCTCGGGTGGAGCTTGTCGCCTTGGACCGGCATGGACAGGAGCTGGACCGGGAGTTCGTGTCCCAGCCGAGCACGCCCTAGTTGTCCGGACCAGACCACCGCTCAGCGCAGTGCGTCGTCGTCGTGCTGGGTGAGGGTGGCGAGGTCGGCGAGTCCGTCTCGCCGGGTATTTCGGCGGGGGGTGCGGTCGGGGTCGACCCAGGGCGGGGGGATGGTCCAGATCACCCCGTCGCGCAGCTCGACGTGCCAGCCGTGGTGGTGCACCACCCGGTGATGGTGGTCGCAGAGCAGGCAGCAGTTGGCCACCGAGGTCTCCCCGCCGTCCTCCCAGGGGATCCGGTGATGGGCCTGGCACCATTCCGGGG
>JBOGDX010000483.1:0-2707 GCA_050743225.1 Actinomycetes bacterium
ACCCAGACCGCGGCGGTGCCGTGGGCGTCCTGGACCTGTCCGGCGACCCACTCGAGCTGCTCCCGGGTGCGCGCGTCGGCGGGCAGCGCCACAACCCCGTCGGCGAGCTGCGCGACGCCGAGCCGGCGCAGCCGGCGCCACACCGCGATCCGGGGCGTGGACGGCTCGCGCGGCAGTCGGTACGTCAGAAGCACCCACTCACCCGTGTCGGCACTCACACCGGCGATGCAACCACGGTTTCATCGCCGGTGTCCAGGATCGGCCACTACTAGGCTGGGCCCCCGTGTCCGCTCCCCTCGTCCGCGCCCTCGTCGCTCTGGGCATCCTCATCGCGTCGGTGTACTTCGCCGTCACGACACCCGCCCGGCTCGGCCTGGACCTCAAGGGCGGCACCCAGATCGTCCTGGAGACCCAGGACTCGCCGACGGTGACGGCCGACCGGGCCGCGACCGACCGGGCGGTCGAGGTGCTCCGCCGCCGGGTCGACGCGCTGGGCGTTGCCGAGCCCTCGCTGACCCGGTCCGGCGACCGCCGCATCATCGTCGAGCTGCCCGGCGTGCAGGATCCGCGCGAGGCGGCCGAGGTCATCGGGCGTACGGCCCAGCTGACCTTCCACCCGGTGCTCGGGATCGAGGCCCCAGAGCAGCCGACCCCGTCGGGCTCGCCGTCGCCGTCCCCCTCGCCCTCCGCCACCGCGGACCCGAGCAAGGACGAGATCGTCATCGAGGACGAGGGCGGGCAGCCGCTGCGACTGGGCCCGGCCGAGCTGACCGGCGACGGCGTCGAGGGGGCGCAGGCGGCGATCGACACGACGAGCGGCGGGGGGTGGTACGTCACCATCGACTTCAAGGGGCCCGGGGGGGACTCGTGGGCGAAGCTCACAGGGACCGCGGCCTGCGCCCCGCCGGGCGACCCGACGCGACGGGTGGCCATCGTGCTCGACGACCAGGTGATCTCCTCACCGCAGGTCAACCCCGAGGTGCCCTGCGACGTGGGCATCACCGGTGGGTCCACGCAGATCATCGGCTCGTTCACCTCGGAGGAGGCGAAGGAGCTGGCCGTCCTGATCCGCGGTGGTGCCCTGCCTGTCCCCGTCGAGGTGATCGAGCAACGCACCGTCGGCCCGACGCTCGGGGCCGAGGCGATCGACGCCAGCGCGAAGGCGGCCGTCATCGGCGTCGCACTGACCGCGCTGTTCCTCATCGCCGTCTACCGGCTGCTCGGCGGCCTGGCCGTCGTGGCCCTGGCCGGCTACGCCCTCATCTCCTACGCCGCGCTCGTCGCGCTCGGCGCGACCCTCACGCTGCCCGGCCTGGCCGGCTTCGTCCTGGCCATCGGCATGGCCATCGACGCGAACGTGCTGGTCTTCGAGCGCGCCCGGGAGGAGTACGTCGCCGCACCGAAGAAGGGCCTGCGGGCCGCGGTCTCGACCGGCTTCGCCAAGGCATGGTCGGCGATCATCGACTCCAACGTCACGACCCTGCTCGCCGCCGGCCTGCTGTTCTTCCTGGCGTCCGGCCCGGTCCGCGGCTTCGGCGTGACGCTCTCGATCGGTGTGGTCGCGTCGATGGTGTCGGCGCTCATCGTCACCCGAGTGCTCGCCGAGTGGGCGGTCAGCCGCAACCGGGTCACGTCGTCCCCCGGCGTCAGCGGGGTCGCCGCCGCAGGTCGGGTCCGGGAGTGGCTGCTGGCCCGCAGCCCCGATCTCATGCGGCACGGGCGCCGGTGGCTCGCCGCGTCGGCGGTGGCGCTGGTGATCGCGGCGTCGGGCATCGCCTACCGCGGCCTCGACCTCGGGGTCGAGTTCACCGGCGGCCGGCTGGTGGAGTTCGCCGCCAGCAGCCCGCTCGACGTCGAGACCGTGCGGCAGGCCGTCGCCGATGCGGGGTTCCCGCGCGCGGTCGTGCAGGAGAGCGGCCAGGACAACATCAGCGTCCGCACCGGCGAGCTCACCAACGACGAGGTGTTCGAGATCGGCCAGGCGTTGGAGAACGTCTCCGGCGGCCCGGTGACCAAGGAGCGCGACGAGCTGATCGGCCCCAGCCTCGGCGACGAGCTGCGCACCAAGGCCCTCATCGCGCTGGCCGTGGCGCTGGGCGCGCAGCTGCTCTACCTCGCGATCCGCTTCCGCTGGACCATGGGCGTCGCGGCCGTCATCGCCATGGCCCACGACGTGCTCGTGCTGGTCGGTGTCTTCGCCTGGCTCGGCAAGCCGGTCGACGGGGTGTTCCTGGCGGCCCTGCTCACCGTGATCGGCTACTCGGTCAACGACGCCGTCGTCGTGTTCGACCGGGTGCGCGAGTCGTGGCGGGCCAACCGCAAGCCCGGGTACGCCCGGGTGGTGAACACCGCGATCCTGCAGACGGTGCCGCGCACGGTGAACACCGGCCTCGGCGCCGTCTTCATACTGTCGGCGCTGGCGTTCCTCGGCGGTGACTCGCTGACCGACTTCGCGATCGCGCTGCTCATCGGGATCCTGGTCGGGACGTACTCCTCGATGTTCACCGCCGCCCCGCTGTCCATCGAGCTGGAACGGCGCAGCCCGTCGCCGCCGCCGGTGCCAAAGGCCTCACCGGTCCGGTCCAAGGTCCAGCGCGACAGCAGCGGCGCCGTCGTCTGACCCCGGCTGCTCCCCCTAAGTCGCGCGGGGCGGCTCGGACCGTTGCGCTCTCGCGATGCGCCGGGCGCTCGGTGCCCCGCTCAGGCG
>JBOGDX010000484.1:0-2701 GCA_050743225.1 Actinomycetes bacterium
GCACAAGGTCCCGCCGGGGCGCGCGGTCGGCGGGTCGGGCGCCCTGACTGGCGCCCTCGCCGAGCGGCTGCGACGGCTCGGCGGGACGGTGCGGCTCGGTGACGGCGCGACCGCGATCACCCGCAGCGGCGACTGGGTGACCGGGGTCCGTACGGCGAGCGGTGACCACATCGGCTCGCGGGCCGTGGTCGCCGGCTGCCACGTGCTCACCACCTTCGAGCTGCTCGGCGACGACTCGCTGCTGGCCCGGGCGCGCCGGGCGGTGCGCGTCGGCAACGGGATCGGCATGGCCGTACGGCTGGGGACGAGGGCGCTACCGCGCTACCCGTCGGCGGCCGGCGACGAGCCCTACTCGGCGATGCAGCTGCTGGCGACGAGCAGGCAGCAGCTCCGGAGCGCGTACGGCGACTACGGCGCGGGCCGGACACCGGCCGCCCCCGCCGTACTCCTCATGACGCCCTCCGCCCTCGACCCGTCGATCGCGCCGACCGGACGGCACAACGTGACCGCCTGGGCTCAGTGGCATCCCTACGCGCTGTCGACCGGCGAACGATGGGAGGAGATCGCCCGCCGCGAGGCGGACCGGGTCGTCGCGCAGGTCGACCGCGTCGCGCCGGGGTTCAGCGACGGCATCGAGCACGTGCACGTGCAGACCCCGCCCGACCTCGAGACCGAGCTGGGGCTGGTTCGTGGCAACGTGATGCACGTCGAGATGGGGTTGGACGCGATGTTCTCCTACCGTCCGCTGCCGGAGCTGGCGGGCCACCGGACGCCGGTGCGCGGGCTGTTCCTCACCGGCGCCTCGACCCACCCCGGCGGCGGGGTGTTCGGGGCGTCGGGGCGGACCGCCGCTCGGGTCGTGCTGTCGCAGCGGCGGCGATGGCGGTGAGCGTGGGCCTGGCTCGGCGCACCCGGCCGTCCGGCGCGGCCGTCGGCCTGACCTGGCTGCTGGCAGGCACCACAGTCGCGGCTCAGATCGCCTACCCGCTGGTCGAGGGCGCATGGCTGCACCGGGTCACGGTCGCCACTGTGGTGCTCTTCTTCACGACGTGTGTGGTGCACGCGCTCGCGCACCGCGGGCCGGCCTGGACCCTCGGCCTGGTCGCCGTCACCGCCGGCGGAGGGCTCGCCGCCGAGGCGGTCGGGGTCCGGACCGGGCTGCCGTTCGGCGACTACCGCTACGAGGGGACGCTCGGGCCGGAGGTCCTCGGCGTGCCGGTGGTCGTGCCGCTGGCCTGGACGATGATGGCCTACCCGGTGCTGCTCGCCGCCCGGCGGCTGACCCGGCACTGGGTGCCGGTCGTCGGCGGCTTCGGCCTCGTCGCGTGGGACGTCTTCCTCGACCCGCAGATGGTCGGCGACGGGCACTGGACCTGGCTCGACCCGGAGCCCGCCCTGCCCGGAGTCGACGGTGTGCCGCTGAGCAACTTCGCCGGCTGGGCGGCCGTCGGGGTGCTGATGATGCTGGTGCTGACCGCATTGCTCCCCCGCGACCGGGCCGACGAGTCCGTTCCGGCGGCTCTCCTGGTCTGGACCTGGGTCGGGTACGTCATCGGCAACGTCTTCTGGTTCGGCACGACCTCAGTCGCGGTCGTGGGCGGGCTGTTGCTCGGCGCGCTGGTCGTCCCCTATGCCTGGTCGCTGTGGCAGGCGCGTCCGTAGGCCGGGGGCTGGTCGCGGCTGGGACGGCCCTGGCCGCGGCGGGCACCGCGCACTCGCTGTGGAACCTGCATCGGCTTCGGGTCCCGCCGCGCGACCCGCCCCCCGTCGCCGAGCCGGTGGCGGTGCTCCTGCCGGTCCGCGACGAGGCCCGTCGCGTCGAGCCCTGCCTGCGCTCGCTGCTCGCCCAGACGGGTCTGCGTGACCTGACGATCGTCGTGCTCGACGACGGCTCGACCGACGGCACCGCCGACGTGGTCCGCCGGGTCGCCGGCGGGCAGGTCCGGCTGGTCACCGGCGCGCCGCTGCCCCCTGGATGGTGGGGGAAGCCGTGGGCCTGCGACCAGCTCGCCCGGACCGTTCCGGACGCAAGGGTGCTCGTCTTCGTCGACGCCGACGTCGTGCTCGCCCCGCAAGCGGTGGCTGCATCTGTGGCGCTGCTGCGCTGGACCGGGCTGGACCTCGTGTCGCCGTACCCGCGGCAGGTCGCGGTGACCCCGGCCGAGCGTCTCGTGCAGCCGCTGCTGCAGTGGTCCTGGCTGACGACGCTCCCGCTGCGCCTCGCCGAGCGCTCGGCCCGCGAGTCCCTCGCTGCGGCGAACGGCCAGCTGCTCGTGGTCGACGCGACGGCGTACCGGCGCGCGGGTGGGCACGCCGCAGTCCGCGACCAGATGCTCGAGGACGTCGGCCTGCTCCGAGCGGTCAAGCGGTCCGGGGGGCGCGGCATCGTTGTCGATGGCACGCACCTCGCGACCTGCCGGATGTACGACGGGTGGCGCCCGCTGCGCGACGGCTACGCGAAGTCGCTGTGGTCGGCCTTCGGCTCACCCGCGGGCGCTGCCGGGGTGACCGCCGGGCTGGCCCTTGCCTACCTCGTGCCGCCGGTCGCCGCCCTGCGTGGCTCGCGGCTGGGCGCCGCCGGCTGGGCCGTCGCCGTGATCGGGCGCGCCGCCATCGGCCGGCGCGTCGGGTCCCGGGTGTGGCCGGACGCGCTCGCGCACCCGGTGTCGGTGGCGACGGTGGGCTGGCTCACGCTGCGTTC
>JBOGDX010000485.1:0-2695 GCA_050743225.1 Actinomycetes bacterium
CAGCTGGGTGTGGTGGACCACCTCGTAGTTCCCGCCGATCTGCGGGTACTCCCGGCCCAGCGAGTTGAAGCAGTGCGGGCAGGTCGCCACGATCACGGTCCGGTCCGCGCCCGCTGCGTTCAGAGTCTCGACGTTCTGCTGCGCGAGCATCTGGAAGACGAACTCGTTGCCCAGCCGTCGGGCCGGGTCGCCGGAGCATGCCTCGGCCTCGCCCAGCACGGCGAACCGCACACCGGCGATGTGCAGGAGCTCGGCGAACGCGCGGGTGGTCTTCTTGGCGCGGTCCTCCAGCGCGCCGGCGCAGCCGACCCAGTAGAGGTAGTCAACCGTCGACAGATCTGTGAGGTCCCCTTCCCCGAACACGGGGACGTCGAACGGCAGGCCCCGCGTCCAGTCCAGGCGTGCCTTCGCGCCCATGCCCCACGGGTTGCCCTTGTTCTCCAGGTTCTTCAGCATCGTGCCGGCCTCGGAGGGGAACGCCGACTCGACCAGCACCTGGAAGCGCCGCATGTCGACGATGTGGTCGACGTGCTCGATGTCGACCGGGCACTGCTCGACGCAGGCGCCGCACGTCGTGCAGGACCAGAGCACGTCCGGGTCGATGATCCCGCCCTCTTCCGCGGTGCCGACCAGAGGCCGGTCCACCTGCGACTGCCCCGCTCCGTCAGCGTCCTTCCCCTCTGCGCCGAGGATCGCCGGCCCCTTCGCGAACAGGTGGTCGCGAAGGTCCATGATCACGAGCTTGGGGGACAGCGGCTTGCCGGTGTTCCAGGCCGGGCACTGCGACTGGCAGCGACCGCACTCGGTGCAGGTCGCGAAGTCCAGCATCCCCTTCCAGGTGAAGTCCTCGACCTTGCCGCGGCCGAACGCCGTGTCCTCGTCGAGCTCGTCGATGTTCTCGAAGTCGATCGGCTTGCCGTCGACCATCATCGGCAGCAGCGGTCCGAGGGCGTCCGGCTCGCGCTTGGTCAGCACGTTCAGCGGCGCCAGGGCGATGTGCAGGTGCTTGGAGTAGACGACGATCACGGCGAAGCCCAGGACCACGCCGATCTGCAGCAGGATCCCGATGGTCTCGAGTGCCTCGTTGGCGTCCTCGCCGAGGGGCTCGAGCAGGTCCGCGACGGCGTGCGACGCGAAGGCCTCGCGCCCGAACGGGAAGACGCCGGTGTTGACCTGTGCGCCGCGGTACAGGAACAGCGTCCAGACGACGTTGAAGATCATGAACAGCACGAGCCACGCCGCGCCGGTGTGCGAGCCGTAGAACCGGGACGCCCGCTCCTGCCGCGAGGGCGCCTGCCTGACCCGGATCACGGTGAACGCGGCGAGCGAGGCCAGCACCGCGACGCCGAAGAAGTCCTCGGCGAACCCGAGGATCCGCCAGTGCCCGACGACCGGGATCGCGAAGTCGCGGTCGAAGAGCGCCCCGTAGGCCTCGAGGATCGTCGCCGCCAGCACGATGAACGCCCAGAAGGTGAAGAAGTGCGCGACCCCCGGCACCGACCACCGCAGCAGCCGGCGCTGGCCGAAGACCTCCAGGAGCTGGTCCTTGGCGCGCTGACCGATGCCGTCGAGCCGGCCCGGCGCCGGCTGACCGGCGGAGACCAGCCGGTAGAGGTAGTGCACCCGGCGACCGGCCACCGCCAGCGCCGCCACCGTCAAGGCCAGGCCGAGCACGAGCCGCAGCACGGTTGAGTCCTCCCGGGTTCCGTCAGGTCACGCTGACGACAGATCACGCTGACGACGCAGGGGCCAGCGTAGGCGCGCCACATGCTACCGACGAGTAACTTCGGGGACCCCGCGGCCCCGGCTCCGGACAGGCCGGGTCAGAACAGGGCGATCGCCCAGCGCACGACGGGAACCAGGGCGGGCGCGGCCAGCATCAGCATGCCGACCACCACCAGGGCGGCGAGCAGGCGCAGCGGGGCAGCCGGCTTGCCCCGGTGGTCGCGCAGCGCTGGCAGCACGCCTCGAGCGTACGACGGGTGCCGGTCCTCGGTCGCGACTATCGGCCGAGCCGCGGCATCGACAACCGCATCAGGTGACCTCCTCCATCCCGGGAGGCAGGTGGCCTGTCGAGCGCTGGTAGTAGCCGGCGGCCTTGCGCGTGGCCAGCATGCGAGCCAGCCCCATCGCCGCTCCGCTGGCCAGCGCGTACGGCACCGCCTCCCGCCACGCAGTCCCGGGGGCGGCCGGGTTGGCCGGCGGGTTACCACCGGTCGCGGCCTGCCACGCCTTCACCATGAGCCTGCGGGCGGCGATGCCGGCCGCGACCGCGGACAGGCCACCCAGGATCCGCCACCCCATCGATGGTTTCGCTGCCACGGCCGTCTCCTTGCCCTCGCTGCCTGCAGTCAACCACCCAGCAGGTCTGGGCGTTGTCCCTCGCAGGCCGTCGCAGCGGCCCTAGCCTGAGCCCGTTCGGCGCGGTCATGTCGGGCCCGCGCCACGGGTAGGGCCTGGGGGTACGTCGTGGTGCATGGCCGCCGTGCCCCCCGTGGCGGAGCGGTGGCGCTTGCCCTCGTGCTGCTGGCCGCAGGCCTGGTCGCGGCGGAGCCAGTCCGTGCCTCGGCGGGGGGGCGCGACAGAGCGGCTGCCGCTGATGCACCCGGCGCGACGGACGCCAGGCCACATGTCGTACGCGACGCCCTCGGCCGGACCCGGTTGGTCGGCGCCCGGGCCGGGCACCGCCTCGCTG
>JBOGDX010000486.1:0-2692 GCA_050743225.1 Actinomycetes bacterium
GCTGCGAGGAGCAGGTCCTTGACCGTGCGCTGGTCGTCGAGGGCGGCGCGGCAGTCGGCGCAGTGCGCGACGTGGGCAAGTGCCCGGTCGCGTGCGCGGTGGTCGAGCTCGCCGTCGACGAGGGCCGCAATGCGGTCTCCGAGGTGGGTCACGACGTCACCCCGCCCTGCTCATCCACCGGTCGGCGGCCGGGCGCTCGGTGCTCGAGCGCAGCGCGCAGCTGAGCCCTCCCCCGGTGGATGCGGCTGCGGACGGTCCCCAGCTTGATGCCGAGCGTGGCGGCGATCTCCTCGTACGACAGGCCCTCGATGTCGCACAGGACGACGGCGGCGCGGAAGTCGGGGTGAAGGCTGTCGAGCGCCAGCTGGACGTCGTCGTCGAAGTGCCGGTCGTCGTAGACCTGGGCCGGGCCCGGCTCGCGGGTCGCCAACCTTTCCCCGGCGTCGTCGCCGAGGGCGTCGAACCGGATCCGCTGCTTGCGGCGCACCTGGTCGAGGAACAGGTTGGTCGTGATCCGGTGCAGCCAGCCCTCGAAGGTGCCGGGCGTGTATGTGGAGAGCGAGCGGAAGACGCGGACGAACACGTCCTGCGTGAGGTCGGCTGCGTCGTGGGGGTTTCCGGTGAGGCGGTACGCGAGGCGGTACACGCGTGTCGAGTGGGTGCGGACGATCTCGTCCCAGGTCGGCGGCGTCCACTCGCCGGCGGCGGGCTCGGCTGGCGTGGGGCGTTCGGTCACGAGCGCTCCTCCAGTCCACGGTGCGCCGAGGACGGCGACTGAACCCATCGTGCCTCGTCTTCCTGTCCAGCCCAACCGGGACGTGCGGAGCCCTGTTCCCCGTTGAGGAACGACGCCGCCCGGCAGCGGGTTCCCGGGGTGGCGAGTCCGATCCGGGGCCGAGCCGGCCGATAGGCTCCGGTCCACCAAGGGGCCGGCGCCGGCGCCCTGTGCACCCGGGAGGCCGACATCAGCGGGAACCTGCAGGCGAGCTGGACGTACGCCGAGGAGTTCGTGCCCGAGGACGAGGTCCTGACCACCGCCCGGGCAAAGGGCACCGAGCTCGGCTGCGTCCCCGTCCTCCCAGGTGCGGGTGCGGCGCTGTCACTGGTCGCGGCAGCGATAGGCGCCCGCGCGGTGGTCGAGATCGGCACCGGCGCCGGGGTCGGCTCCGTCTGGCTGCTGCGTGGCATGCGTCGCGACGGGGTGCTCACGACCATCGACGTCGAGCCGGAGCACCACCGGGCGGCGCGGGAGACCTACGCGGACGCGGGCGTCGCGTCCAACCGGGTGCGGCTGATCTCCGGACGGGCGCTCGACGTGCTGCCGAGGCTGACCGACGGGGCGTACGACCTGGTGTTCTGCGACGCCGACAAGGCCGAGTACCCGGACTACCTGGACCAGGCGCTGCGCCTCCTGCGCCCCGGCGGGGTGGTCGCGTTCGACAACGCCCTCTGGCACGACCGCGTCGCCGACCCGACCCAGCGCGACGAGGACACGACCGCGATCCGCGAGCTCGGCCGGACGGTGCGAGACGACGAGCGGCTCACCAGTGCGCTGCTCCCCGCCGGCGACGGCCTGCTCGTGGCCGTCAAACGCGCTGACCAGGGCGAGTAGGCCTCAGCGCAGCCCCTCGAGCCAGCGCAGCAGGAGCCGGGCCCCGAAGCCCGTCCCGCCGCGGGTCACCTCGTGCTCGTCCTTGTCGGCCCGGGCCGGACCGGCGATGTCCAGGTGCGCCCAGCGCCGACGGCCGACGAACTCACGCAGGAACAGGGCGGCCGTGATCGACCCGCCGGAGATGGTCGGGTCGCGCGAGACGTTCGACAGGTCGGCCACCTCGGAGTCCATGGCCGCCCGGTAGTCCTCGACCAGCGGCATCCGCCACAGCCGGTCGCCGCTGCGGTCGCCGGCAGCGAGCAGGTCGGCGGCGAGCGAGTCGTCGGCCGAGTAGAGCGCGCCGTGGCGTCGACCGAGCCCGAGTGACGCCGCACCGGTCAAGGTGGCCACGTCGACGAGGATGTCGGGGTCGAGGTGACGGTCGGCGTACGCCAGCCCGTCCGCCAGCACGAGGCGCCCCTCGGCATCGGTGTTGAACACCTCGACGGTCCGCCCGCCGAACTGGGTCAGGACGTCACCCGGCCGCATGGCCGATGCGCCGGGCATGTTCTCGGCGGCCGCTACGAGGGCCGTCACCGGTGCCCGCACGCCGGCGTCGCGCAGCGCTGTCATCACCGCCATGACGGCGCCACCTCCCGCCATGTCCGTCTTCATCGGGACCATTGCCTCGCGCGGCTTCAGCGACAGGCCGCCGGAGTCGAAGGTGATGCCCTTTCCGACGAGTACGACGTGCGGTGCGGCGCGCCGGGCCCGCTCGGGGCGATAACGGAGCTCGATCAGGCGAGGCGGTCGGCTGGACCCGGCACCGACGCCGACGAGGCCGCCGAATCCCTCCTTCGCGAGCTGCTTCTCGTCGCGCACCGTCACCTCGAGCCCGTGCCGGCGGGCCAGGCTGCGCGCCTGCCGTGCGAGCCACGCCGGATCCTTCTCACCCGACGGCGTGTTCGTCAGGTCCCGCGCGAGATGCACCACCCGACCGGTCAGGCAGGCCCGGTCCACCGCATCGCGGACGGCGGGCGACCGGCGCCCGGGCAGGTGCAGGTCGACGGCACCGACCGGCGCCGTGGCGGGGTCGCGGCG
>JBOGDX010000487.1:0-2681 GCA_050743225.1 Actinomycetes bacterium
CCATTGGCCAGCGTGACGGCGACGGCCGTCCGGGCCACGAAGTCGTCGGCCAGCCTGGCCTTCGCCTCGAGCACCCCCGTCCCGTCGGCGATGCGAGTGGTGCGCCAGGTCATGGCATACGTCATGCCGTTCGCCGGGTCGTGGTCGCTGAGCAGGTACTCCTCGCGGTAGCTGAAGACGACCTTCTCGACCGCCGGCGCGGTGATTCCCGCGGCCGGCGCTATCGCGACGGTCGCCGAGAGTGGCGCCTCGCCGCTCAGGGTCCCGTCCGGTGTGGTGAGGCAGACCGTGACGGAGTAGGCCGACCCGGGGGCGCTGGTCGTGCAGGAGCCCGCCGCCGCGGCCCGGGCGGGGCCGACCAGCTGTCCCGCGACCATCGCCAGCGCGGCGACGAGCACGACCCCCGACGCCGGCAGCCGGCGAGGCAGCACGGATGACACCCCGCCACTGTCGTGGACCGGCCCCCGGCCGTCAGCGACTTGACCCGATCCGTGCCGTGACGTGCTCCCGGCGGTGGGCTACCAGGGCATGGCGAGGAAGGGGGAGCTGTACGCCGGCTCGGCACCGAGGACCTGCGCCGCCTCGTCCGGGTCGATGCGGGACCGCTCGGCAGCCACCACCATCCCGAGCAGCCCGACGTCGCCGGGAGTCGCGAGCCCGGTCACGACCGGCAGCGACAGGGCCCACGACACGGCTGCCGTGACCGTCCGCTGGTCGTCGAACGGCTCGTACCAGGTGGCGTAGCGCTTCCCGTCATCCGGCCAGTTCCGCCGGGACACGGTCTTGATGACCATGAGGCCGACGTCCTGCTGCGCCACCTCGTCGACGAGGGCGTCATAGGCGACGCGGTACGCCGGGTCGCGACCGAGAACGACGTTGATCGGGGTGAGGACGGTCGCGAACGGGTGCCGGCGCAGCGCCTCCAGGTGGGTCGCGGGCGCGTCGTGGCCGTGACCGGTGATGCCGACGGCACCCACCATCCCCTCGTCGACCGCGCGCAGCGCCGCCTCGAGGGCGCCGCCGCGACGGGTCGCCCGGTCGAGGTCGTCGAGGTCGCCGATCGCGTGCAGCTGCAGCAGGTCCACCCGGTCGGTCTGCAGCCGCTCCAGCGAGGCGTTGATCTCCCGCCATGCCCCTTCGGCGTCGCGCTCACCGGTCTTCGTCGCGAGGAAGATCTGCTCCCGGATGCGCGGCATCCACGGACCGAGCCGCAGCTCGGCGTCGCCGTAGCTCGCGGCCACATCGAAGTGGTTGATGCCGGCGTCCAGCGCCTCCTGCACCGACCGGTCCGCGACGTCCTGACCGACGTCACCCAGCGCGGCCGCGCCGTAGACGAGAACCGAGCTCCCGTGCTCCAGCCGGCCGAGCCGTCGTGTCTCCATCCGTCGTGTCTCCTCGAGTCAGAGTCGCCGTCGCAACGATCGCAGGGTCAGCACCAGCATGGTCACCAGCCCCGCCGAGGCGAGCCCGAGCCCCAGCCGCCCGTTGAGCGGGAGCGCGATCCCCACGCCGCCGCCGACGACCCACGACAGCTGTAGCAAGGTCTCGCTGCGTGCGAACGCCGACGTCCGGACCGCCTCGGGCACGTCGCGCTGCACGATCGCGTCCAGCGACAGCTTGCCCAGCGACTGCGCGAGCCCGGCGGCGAGCGCCACGGCCAGCACGGTCACCAGGCCGTAAACGAACGCTCCCGAGAACGCCGCCACCGTCACGATGCACAGGACGACGGCGATGACCAGTTCAGGGGCCCGGGTGCGCATCTTTGCGCCGATGGCCGTGCCGGTCGTGCTACCCAGCCCGGCGAAGCCGGCCACGAGGGCGATGGCAGCCGTGTCGTCGAGCCCGCCGATGGGCTGCTCGCGCAGCAGGAACGCGAGGAACATCGTGAGGAAGCCGGAGAAGGCGCGCAGCGCGCCGTTCGCCCGCAGGGCGGTGACGACGGCCGTCCCGACACTGGTCCGGCGGGGGATGGGCCCGGTGTCGTCGAGGGAGAGCGTGGTGGGCGTCTCACCCACGGTCGAGTCGACCTTGGGCGGCAGCCGCAGCGAGAGCACCATGCCGGTGAGGAAGACGAGGAACGCGACCCGCAGCGACCATGGCGGCCCCACCAGGGAGAGCAGCGCTGCGACGCCCGCTCCGCAGGCTCCCGACACGATGCCGGCCAGCGAGATGCGGGCGTTCGCGGAGACCAGCGTGTAGCCCCGCGGCAGCAGCCGAGGGACCGTGGCCGAGCGCGTGACGCCGTACGCCTTGGAGGCCACCAGGCAGGCGAACGCCGCCGGGTAGAGCGAGAGCTCGTTGCTGGCCACCGCCCCGGCCAGGACCCACGTCGCGAAGGCGCGGGCCAGCATCGTCGCCGCGATGGCGTAGCGCCGGCCGTGGCGGAAACGGTCCAGCAGCGGCCCGATCACCGGGGCCATCACCGCGAACGGCGCCATCGTGATGAGCAGGTAGAGCGCCACCCGGCCGCGCGCCTCACCGGTCGGCACCGAGAAGAACAGCGTGTTGGCCAGCGCGACGGCGACCATCGCGTCGCCGGCTGTGTTGATGCCGTGCAGCTCGATGAGGCGCCCGAGCCCCGACTCGCCGGCCCCGTGCGCGTGGGTCACCCGCCGAACGCCGCGGGCGGTGCGCAGGGCGCCGGAGCGGGTACGGCTGGCAGCCCCCCGACCATGCCGGGC
>JBOGDX010000488.1:0-2667 GCA_050743225.1 Actinomycetes bacterium
GCGCCCTGCAGCGGTTCGTGGTCCGCCGCGAGGGCGGGCTGTGGGCGTACGAACGGGCCCTGGAGCGAGCGGGCCTGACCCCCGTCGCCGGCGCGGACGAGGCGGGCCGGGGCGCGTGCGCCGGGCCGCTGGTGGTCGCCGCGGTGGTGCTGCCGACCGGACGGCTGGGGCAGGTGCCGGGCTTGGCCGACTCCAAGCTGCTCACCCCGGCGGCCCGCGAGCAGGTCTACGACGAGGTGGTACGACGGGCCGTGACCTGGTCGGTGGTTGTCGTGCCGCCCGACGAGGTCGACCGCATCGGGCTGCACGTCTGCAACGTCGAGGGGATGCGCCGGGCCCTGGCCCGACTCTCCGTGACGCCGGCCTACGTCCTGACGGACGGGTTCCCGATCCGCGGCCTGCCTGCGCCGGCTCTCGCCGTGTGGAAGGGCGACCGGGTCAACGCGTCGATCGCGGCGGCCTCGGTGCTCGCCAAGGTGTCGCGCGACCGCATCATGGCGTCGCTGCACGAGCGCTTCCCGTCGTACGACTTCCTCGGCCACAAGGGCTACGTCACGCCGGTGCACAACGCCGCCCTCGACGAGCACGGCCCTTGCACCCAGCACCGTTTCTCCTACGTCAACGTGGCGCGTCGTGTCCTGCGCCACGGTCCCGACGAGCGGGTCCCCGCCCGGACGCTGGTGCGGCTCGCGGAGAGCGACGACGAGCTCGACGAGGTCGGCACGGCGGGCGCCGTCGAGGTGGTCGGGGAGGAGGTGCTCGCGGGGTGAGCGCGGAAGACCTGGAGAAGTACGAGACCGAGATGGAGCTGCAGCTCTACCGGGAGTACCGCGACGTCGTGGGGCTGTTCGGATACGTCGTCGAGACCGAGCGGCGCTTCTACCTGACCAACCACGTCGACGTCCTGCCGCGCAGCACCGACGGCGGCGAGGTCTACTTCGAGGTCACCATGTCCGACGCGTGGGTGTGGGACATGTACCGGCAGGCCCGGTTCGTCAAGAACGTTCGCGTGCTGACCTTCAAGGACGTCAACGTCGAGGAGCTGGCCAGGACCGAGCTGTCGGTGGACCTCCCCGGCGGCTGATCGGCCGGTCACCGATCGTCACGGCTGCGTCGCCGTGGGTCGACTGGCTAGAACGGGCCATTGGTAACGGGTCGTTCGGCTCCCTACCGTGAGCCCCATCAGGGGTCGGCCTGGGGGGCACACCGTGACAGCGATGACGAGCAGCCATGTCCGGCTGCGAATGAGACTTGGCATGGCCGTGGCACTCTCGGCCGCGTTCGCGACGGGGCTGGCACTGGTGTCTACGCCGGTGCACGCCGCCGACCCACCCTCCGAGGGAGAGTGGTCCGCGCCGTTCGACCTCGGCGGCGTCGCCATCCACGCGACGCTGACGCACACCGGCGACGTGTTGTTCTTCCAGTACGTGGAGGGCAAGGCAGGGGTCGACCACACGTCGTACGTGGGGACCTGGAACTGGCAGACCGGAGCCATCACCAAGGCCGACCTGCCCTACAGCCGCGACTTCTTCTGCTCCGCCCATGTGGTCCTGGCCAACGGGGACGTGTTCGTCGCCGGCGGCCATGACCACGACTCGTTGAAGAAGCAGGACGGCCGGGGTGTCGCGGAGACCGACACCTGGGACCCGGACACCCGGACCTGGACTGCGCGCGCGCTTCTGTCAGAGAAGCGGTGGTACCCGACGACCGTCGGGGTGCCCAGCCGCGCCGCTCTCACGTTCGGCGGTCAGGTGGTGTCCGGCACGAAGTCGCTCTCCGTCGACTCCTACGACGCGGCCACCGACACGATGACCCAGCTGCCGAACACCGCCACGAAGCTGGTCGGCAACTACCCCCGGATGATGGCCATGGCCAACGGCAAGGTGCTGCAGCTGGCCAGGAAGTCCAACTACTTCAACCCGGTGACCAACACCTGGGCTGCCGCCGGCGCGATGGCGGCCTCGCGCGCGCGGGGCAACGTCGTCGTCCTCGACCGGGCGACCAAGGCGCTCGCGTTCGGTGGTGACGGGGCCAACGGTGTGCCGGCGGCGAGCGCCGAGCTGTACGACACGACTGCCGCTACCCCGAAGTGGACGGCGGTCGCGCCGATGAACCACGGGCGGACGTCGCACAACGCCGTCGTGCTGCCCGACGGCACAGTGCTCGCGATCGGCGGCGGCGCGAAGTGGAAGTACACCGGCCCGGTCTTCGTGCCCGAACTGTACGACCCGGCCACGAACTCCTGGACGGACCTCGCGCCCCAGCAGGGTGCTCGCATGTACCACTCGTCGGCCCTGTTGCTGCCCGACGGACGGGTCTTCTCCGCCGGGCAGGACTCCGGGACCCTCATGAGGACGGCGGAGATCTTCTCCCCGCCGTACCTCTTCCGGGGTCCCCGCCCGGTGATCGACAGCGCGCCGGGCCAGTCAACGTACGGCGAGCAGCTCACGATCGCGACGTCGGGCGCGGCGGACATCGCCAGCGTCGCGCTCGTGCGGTCGGGGTCGGTCACCCACGGCATCAACACCGACCAGCGCCACATCGCCCTCGACTTCACCCAGGACGCGACGACCGGGACGGTGACCGCGACCGCGCCGCCCGACGCGAACGTCGCTCCCGCCGGGTACTACCTGCTGTTCGTCGTGAACTCCGACGGGGTGCCGTCGG
>JBOGDX010000489.1:0-2663 GCA_050743225.1 Actinomycetes bacterium
CCGCGCCGGTCCGCGGGCCGGGCGGGCGGGTCGTGGCCGCCGTCTCGGTGTCCGGGCCCATCGAGCGCCTCAGCCGCCAACCCGGCCGGCTGCACGCCCAGATCGTCTGCGCGGCGGCGGCAAAGCTCAGCGAGGTGCTGCAGCACCAAGGGGCGGGCGGCCAGCAACAGCCCGCCTGACCGGCTACTTGTCGTTGATGGCGGCCCGCTCCAGTAGGTAACGCGTCAACGGCTCGTACAGCTGCGGCGCGAGGTTGTCGTCCAGGGGAACGCAGACCAGCACCAGGCCCTCGGCCTCTCCGACGAACAGGGCGGGGTCGTTGCAGTCGGCGAAGCCGACCGCGTCGATGCCAGCCTGCCCGGCCGCTCCGGCCCAGCCATGGTCAGCGACGACGAGGTCCGGGGGCGGCTCGCCGGCCGACCCGAGGGCGGCGAGCGCCGCCTGCATGTACATCGGTGAGTGCGTGTGCCTGAGCTCGCCGTCGGGGGCGGCGGCGACACCGACGTCGTCGACGTAGCGAACGCGGTTCCCGTGCTGCTTGCGAAACGCTCCGTCGTAGGGGTGCAGCCAGCCGGCGGCAGGTCGGAGAAGGGTGCACCCGGCCATGCGCAGGCCTCGTGCCACAGCCGTGTGGGTCGGCCGGAGCCCGACCGGGTGCCCCGTGGCGACGACCACGCGCTCGCGTCGCCGGGCGGCCTGACGAAGGCGGTCGGCCATGGCATCCAGACCGTTGATGGTGAGATCCGGGTCGATGGTGTCCTGACCCTCGGTGTGGCTCGGGTCCGGCGAGACACCGCACCGCTTCGCCATGAGAGCCAGCACGTCCGGCATCGGCCAGGCGCCGCGGGGGCGGATGCCGAACAAGTGCTGAACCGCGCCGCGGCTGAGATCGAGGTAGTTGTTCAGGTTGTTCTCCCGCGGCGTCGCCACTGCTCCCGCGATGCCGGAGGCCACGAGGTGGGCACGCAGCTCGTCGCGGGCCGGGGCCCCGGGTGCGCGGGTCACGCGCCCACGCTAGGTCAGTGGTCCCGGCCCGCGAAACCGCTTCCACGTCGACCGGCGCAGCGCGCGATCTACCGGTCTACTGTCAGGGCATGCGCACCCGTCCGGGTCGGCGGCACGGACAGTCGGGACGGTTCCGATGGCCAAGGCGCTGAACGCGACCCTGGACTCGATCGACAGCAGGCTGCTGGAGGCGGAGCTGCCCGGGGCGCGCACCGCGCTCGACCGGACCGAGATGCGCTCCCATCTCCAGACAGCCCTGCTCGAATCGCGACAATCCGGCGCGGTGACACGCTGCGACGTCACGGCTGCCGTCCTCGACGGCGACCGCCTCGCCGTGCGCTACCTCATCGAGGTCGAGGACGCGGGGATGTCGCGCAGCGTGCTGGTCACCGGCCGGGTGTTCCCGGACGGGAGGCAGGCAGCTGCCTACCTCGTAGAGAGGCTGGCGCCCCTCGTCGACGGGCGTACGTCCGCCGACACGAGCTCGCTCACGCTGCCGGTCGCGCTCGTCGAGCCCCTCGGCATGACTGTCAGCGTGTTCCCGTTCGACGGCGAGCTGCCCACCCTGTCGGCGGCCACCGATCAGCGTGTGGTGGTGCCCGTGCTCCAACGAATGCTCGCCACGGCACACGGACCGGACGTCAGGGTCGTCTCCTGCCGCGTCGAACCGGCTCACTACAACCGCCGACATCGCTGCATGCTCCGCTACCACCTGGGGCTTGCCGGAGCAGCACGAGAGCTCACGCTCTACGGCAAGGTCGCCGACGACGGGTCGGGCGCGCGTATCCCCGACGTCGTGCAGGCGCTCCGTGCGCCCCTCGCGGCCGCGGGTGTGGCGGTGCCGGAGTGCCTGGGCTACCACGAGGACCTGCATCTCGTGGTGTTCCGCGAGATCGCCGGAGCGCCGTCCGTCGCACGGTTGCTCAAGGACAGGCTGCGAGGCGACCCGTCGCCCGACGGGCTCACGCTCGAGGCGGCGGTCGAGGCATGTGGCCGTATCGCGGCGCACCTGCACACCTCTGGGCTACGGCTGGGTGCCCGCCGCTCGCTGCCGGTCGAGCTGGCGGCCCTGAGGGCCGGGCTGTCACCGACCCGACGGTTGTCACCAGTGCTCGCCGATCAGGTCGACCGGTCTCTCGACCAGGCCGAGGGCGTTGCGCAGCGCACTCCACCGCTCGATCTGGCTCAGTGCCACGGCGACTTCAGCTACACCCAGCTGATCTTCGACGGGCCGGCGGCCGGACTCGTCGACTTCGACAACGTCTGCCAGGCCGAGCCCGCCCTCGACCTCGGCCAGTTCCTGGCATACCTCCGCTACTCCGGGCTGAAGTCCGACCGGGTCACCGGACGGGAGTCGACGCAGCTCACCGAGCAGCTCGCGCAACGGTTCGTGGCCGCCTATGTCGCCGCGGGTGGGCGACCGGCGGCGCCCAACCGGGTCGCGGTCTACGAGACGACCAACCTGGTCCGGATGGCAACGCATGCCTGGGAGAACCTCAAGGGCGGTCGGCTCGAGCACATCGTGTCGTTGCTGGGTCGGGGCCTGCCCAGCGAGTCGTGAGGAGTGGGACGTGTGGGACCGGCTTGAACGCCTCGCCGTCATGCCCGACTGGCTGAAGGAGCTCGACGACGCCGAGATCGTGACGGCGGCGCTGCTC
>JBOGDX010000490.1:0-2641 GCA_050743225.1 Actinomycetes bacterium
CGTCTGAGCAGCTTTGGCTCGTCCTTGGCGGAATGCTCCATCACCACAACCACCTTCTTTGCCCCGGCCACCAGGTCCATGGCGCCGCCCATGCCCTTGACCATCTTGCCGGGGATCATCCAGTTGGCCAGGTCGCCCTGCTCCGACACCTGCATCGCGCCGAGGATCGCGGCGTCGATGTGGCCGCCGCGGATCATCCCGAACGACGTCGCCGAGTCGAAGAAGGATGCGCCGGGCAGCAGCGTCACCGTCTCCTTGCCCGCGTTGATGAGGTCCGGGTCCTCCTCCCCCTCGTACGGGTAAGGACCCACGCCGAGGATGCCGTTCTCGCTCTGCAGCGTCACGTGAACGCCCTCGGGCAGGTAGTTGGGCACGAGGGTCGGCAGGCCGATCCCGAGGTTGACGTACTGGCCGTCCTCGAGCTCGCGCGCGGCGCGGGCGGCCATCTGCTCACGGGTCAACGGCATCGCTCAGCCCTCCTGGAGTTCCGCCGGGGGCGGGGCGATGTCCGGGCGTTGTCGCACGGTGCGCCGCTCGATCCGCTTCTCCACGTCGGGGCCGACGCCGACCACCCGCTGGACGAAGACCCCCGGCGTGTGGACGTCCTCCGGCTTGATCTCGCCGACGTCGACGAGGTGTTCCACCTGCGCGACCGTGACCCGCCCGGCCGTCGCGCAGAGCGGGTTGAAGTTGCGGGCGCTCTCGCGGAAGACGAGGTTGCCCGACCGGTCGCCCTTCCAGGCGTGGACGAGGGCGAAGTCGGTGACGATCGACTCCTCGAGCACGTACGTCCGGCGGTCGCCGTCCAGGTCGAACTCGCGCGTCTCCTTGGCCGGAGACGCCAGCGCCACCGAGCCGTCCGGGTGGTAGCGCCAGGGCAGGCCGCCCTCGGCCACCTGGGTGCCGACACCGGTGGCGGTGAAGAACGCCGGGATGCCGGCGCCACCGGCGCGCAGACGTTCCGCCAGGGTCCCCTGCGGGGTCAGCTCGACCTCCAGCTCGCCGGAGAGGTACTGCCGGGCGAACTCCTTGTTCTCCCCTACGTAGGACGAGGTCATCCGGGAGATCCGGTGGGCGGCCAGCAGCACGCCGAGCCCCCACTCGTCGACGCCGCAGTTGTTCGAGACGACCCGGAGGTCGCTGGTCCCGGCCTCGTACAGGGCGGTGATCAGTGCCTGGGGAACGCCGCAGAGGCCGAAGCCGCCGACCGCCAGCGTGGCACCGTCGGGGACGTCCGCGACGGCCGCGGCCGCGGACGGGTAGACCTTGTCGGCGGGGCTCAGGGCCTCGATGGTCGGCTGGTCGGGCATGCGGGTGACTCTAACGGGGCGCCGACTCCGCTCCGAGAAGGGCGCAGACCGGTGCTATGGCTACTTGCAGATGTCGTCGTCAGCGGAGCGGCTGACGATCGTCTCCTCCGCCGCCGGGCTGGCCGTGGAACCGGTGACCTCGACCGACGAGGCGACGGGCCGGTCGGCGCCGACGACCACCACGAGTGTGCTGCCGAGGGAGAGGTCCTCGGTGACGGTCGAGCCGGCGATCGCCGCGCCGAGCGTGCGTCCGGACTCGTCGTAGGCCGGGTCGTGGCTGACCGTCGTGGTCGCGTGACTGCCTCCGGCAGCATTGTCGGCGTTGCCCACGCCGACAACGTTGAAGCCGGCGGCACTGAGCTCCTTGGCCACCCGGCTGGCCTCGCCGGCGATCCCCGAACCGTTGAGCACCGTCACGCTCACGTTCTCCGGCGGCGTGACGAGCGGCGGGCCGTCGACCGACGGGCTGGCCGACGACGTCGGCTTGGGCTCCTTGCCGGGCAGCGGCTGGTCGAAGCGCAGCGACCGCCACAGCTGGTCGGCCGAGTCCTTGAACTGCACCCGGTTGGGATCCAGGGCGTACGGCTCGTTCGGCACCGTCACGAACGTGACGTCCTTGGTGTCGAGGCCCTTCACGTCCTGGGCGAGCTTGCGCAGCTCGTTGAGGCTGCCCAGCTCGGGGTCGGTGGTGATGGACTTCGTGGCCGCGGCGAGGAAGTTGTACAGGCGGTCGGGCCGCAGCAGGAGTCCGGTGCTGCGGACCTTGCTGACCATGGAGCCGAGAAAGGCCTGCTGGCGGTCGATGCGGGAGAGGTCGCTGCCGTTGCCGAGGCCGTGCCGGGTGCGGACGTACGCCAGCGCCTGCTGCCCCTTCACCGTCTGGGTACCGGCGCGCAGGTTCAGGTGCGACTTCGAGTCGGTCACGTCGTACGGGACACACACCTTCACCCCGCCGAGGGCGTTGACCATGTCCTTGAAGCCGCGGAAGTCGATGACGACGTGGTGGTCGATGCGGATGTTCGTCAGCGCCTCGACCGTGCGGATCGTGCAGGCGGCCCCGCCCTCGGAGAAGGCAGAGTTGAACATCTGGGCGTCCCGCGCCGGGATCGTGGATCCGTCCTCGCGGAGGCACTCCGGGACGTCGACGACCGAGTCGCGCGGGATGCTCACCATCACCGCGCTCTGACGGTCGGCCGCGAGGTGCAGCAGGATCGTGGTGTCGGACCGCTCGCCCCCGACGTTGAGCGCGGCGTCGCCGACGCGCTTGTCCGAGCCCATGAGCAGGATGTTGGTCGGGACCTTCGCCTCGTCCTCGGCGACCTTCTTGGGCC
>JBOGDX010000491.1:0-2637 GCA_050743225.1 Actinomycetes bacterium
AGTACGCACACGGCCTCTCCAACCGGTACGTGGCCGGCGGCGAGTCGCTGGGGTCCCACCAGTCCGGCTCGATGGGTGAGGGCTGGGGCGACTGGTACGGCCTGAACTACCTGCACCGCGAGGGGCTGTACGAGAAGTCGGTGGTCGGTGAGTACGCGACCGGCAACAGCGAGCGGGGCATCCGCAACTGGCCGTACGACACCAACCCGACCGGCTTCGGCGACATGGGCTACGACCTGTCCGGACCCGAGGTGCACTCCGACGGCGAGATCTGGACCACCATGCTGTGGGACCTGCGCAAGAAGCTGGTGGAGCAGTACGGCCAGGCCCAGGGCTCCGAGGTGGCCGCGCGCCTGGTGACCGACGCGATGCCGCTGTCGGCGCCCGACCCGTCCTTCCTCGACATGCGCGACGCGATCCTCGCCGCCGACCTGGACCGCTACCACGGTGACAACACCGACACCATCTGGGCGGTGTTCGCGCTGCGGGGTGCCGGGGCGTCGGCGTCGACCGCGACCAGTGACGACACCGAGCCGCGGCCCGCGTTCGACCACGCCGCGGACTCGCGCAACGGAACCCTCGTGGGGACCGTCGTGAACACCTCCACCGGCGAGCCGGTGCAGAACGCCAAGGTGATCGTCGGTGAGTACGAGGCTCGCGTCACGCCGCTGGCCCGCACGTCCGACACCGGTGGGTTCGGTGCACGGATGACCGCCGGGACCTACGACCTGCTCGTCCAGGCGCCCGGCTTCGGCGCCCAGACCTTCGCAAACGTGACGGTGACGGCCGGACGGACGACATCGCTGGCGTTGAAGGTCGCCCCCAACCTCACGTCGCTCGCCTCCGGCGCCACCCTGGTGTCGGCCTCCAGCCAGGACGAGGGCCTGCCCGCCGAGTTCCTGCTGGACGACACGTCGGCCAGCGTCTGGAGCACGAAGAAGGGCGCGACCGCGTACAACTCCGGCCCGGACGAGCGGGTGACGGTCAAGCTGGCCAAGCCCGCGACGATCAGCCGGGTCCAGGTCAGCGCGTTCAAGAACACGACGGCCAGCCGGTTCGCGGCTCTGAAGGACTTCACCGTCCAGGTTTCCGACGACGGTGTCATCTGGAAGACGGTGAAGACGGGCGGATTCGGCTACCAGGCGCCGCGCCCGACGGCACCGGACCTGAACTACCGGTCGTTCGCGCTGGCCAAGCCCACCAAGGCGACCTTCGTGCGCTTCTTCCTCGACTCGGTGCAGGGCGAGACGACGACGTACGCGCAGGCGGCCGAGCTGCAGGTGTTCGGTGCCGCGAAGGGCGTCGACCCGGTGGCCCCGCCGGCCGACGCGCCGTTCACCGACAGCGGCACCATCGCCGCCGGCAACCCGTCGACCGGCGAGCTGGTCGAGACGGTCATCGGCGTCACCGGGACCGAGTTCTCCAAGCGCTGCCCGGACCCCTACGCGGCGCCGGCCTCACAGGGTGGCGACGGGTGGATCAGCAAGCTGCCAACCGGTTTCGGGGACGGAACGCACACCGTCTCGGTGGTCGGCGAGGAGACGCCTGCCGGGCACGACATCGACGTCTACTACCTCGACTCGTCGTGCGCAGTCATCGGCTCCACGGCTTCGTCGGCGGCCAACGAGTCGGGCGTCATCCCGGGTGGTGCGGCCTACGTGCTGACCCAGCTGTGGACCGGCGTGGACGTGCCGTTCACGCTGACCGCGACCGACGCCGGCTAACCGCCACACCTTCCGGAAATGATCACGCGAGCGTGATCGATTGCCCCCGGCCGCGGTGAATTCACGGCGGTTGGGGACTACTGATCACGCCAGCGTGATCATTTCCCGGAGGGAGTCAGGCCGTCTCGACGTAGGACTGGTCGAGGTAGTCGTGCACCGCCTGCTCCGGGACACGGAAGGAACGGCCCACGCGTACGGCGGGCAGGGTGCCCGCGTGGACGAGCCGGTAGACGGTCATCTTCGACACGCGCATCACCGCCGCGACCTCAGCGACGGTGAGGAACGTGACCTCGGACAGGGGACGGTCCTTGGGACCCTGAGCAGCCATGACGCACCGGACCTTCAGCACGTGACGGGCGCCGGCTTCCCCTCCGGCAGCACACGAGGCGTACGCGCTCTGGGCGTAAGAGTAGGTGCGGATGTGCCTCGTGGGAAAGGGGAGTCGCGGAACTGGTTGTGACCGGTCACCCGGTCGGCGGAGCGGTCTCAGGCCGGTCGCGCGGCGACGGCCCGTGCGTGCGGCAGGCCCACGCCGGCTCGCAGCGCGTGGGCGGGCACCGGGCGGCTGAACAGGTATCCCTGCGCGAGCTCGCAGCCGAGCCCGGCCAGGGCGGCCCGGGTCGCCTCGTCCTCGACGCCCTCGGCGACGACGTCCAGGCCGAGCCGGCGGCCCAGCGCGACGGTCGAGTCGACGATCACCCGGTCCGGCTCGCTGCGCGTCATCCCGCCCACGAACGACCTGTCGATCTTGAGCTCGTGCACCGGCAGGGTCTTGAGGTAGGCCAGCGACGAGTAGCCCGTCCCGAAGTCGTCGATCGACAGTCGGACCCCGGCCGCCGCCAGCCGGGTCAGAACGGCGTGGGCGCGCTCCGGGTCCTCCATGATCGTCGTCTCGGTGATCTCCAGACCGAGC
>JBOGDX010000492.1:0-2629 GCA_050743225.1 Actinomycetes bacterium
GTCGGCGTCACCGTGGGCCTTGCAGGCCGCGGCCCACCAGGCGTCGTGAACGGGCGTGAACCGCCCGGATGCCCTGGCCTGCTCCAGCGCTTTCGCACCGGGTAGCGCGCCCGGTTTGCGGAGGAGGACCTCGAGATAGTGGTCCAGGTCGACCCGGGTCGAGCCCTTGGTCATGAGCCGTTCGTGGCGGGCGATCTCGGTCCTGCCGTCGAACACGACCAGGTCGCTGGCGTTCAGGAGCACCCGGGCTTGACGGCCGACCATGCGCGCGGGCACGGAGTACTTGTTCATCCGGACCGTGACCTGGGCGTACCGGTCCACGCGCGGGGTGAACCAGCGGCCGGTCTCGAACGGCTCGGTCGGAAGGGGCGCGAGGAGTGGCTGCTCGGTGGCGAATCGTTCACCGACCGTGCGGGCGCGGGACCCGATCCGCCGGGCGTCGTCGGCTTCGTCCCAGGCGTCGACCATAGCGTTGAGCTCGGCGAGGGAGTCGACTTCTGGGATGGGGACGAGGTGGTTGCGTCGGAACCAGCCGATCTGCCCCTCGACGCCGCCCTTCTCGTGCGCACCTTGGATTCCGGGCTGGCAATAGAAGGCTTCGATGCCGTAGTGGGAACGGACGGCGGTCCACCTGTCGGCCTCGACCCGCTGGCGGGAGAACCCGATCACGCTCGCGACGGCGGCCTTGAGGTTGTCGTAGCGGATCTTCCCGGTCGGCACCCCGCCGAGCACGTTGAAGGCGTGGACGTGACCCTCGAAGAAGGCTTCCTGCCCAGCCGAGGCACTGACCCTGTGCACGGCCTTGCCCGAGTAGGAGAGCCGAAGGCTGAACAGCGCGCAGGTTACGAGCTCGCCGCGCAGGCGGATGGCGACGTCGCCGAAGTCAACCTCGGCCTCGCGGCCCGGGAGGTGCTCTTGCGGGATGAACGCGTTGGCAGGTTCCCGTCCGACCTCGACGCGAATCTCGCGGCGTCGGGTGGCGACGTACTCGCGGACCATCCAGTACGACACCACCCCGGCCCCGTCATGTTCGTCAAGCAGTCGATCGAAGATCCGCTTCGCCGTGTGTCGCTGCTTCCGCGGCGCGTCGAGGTCCGAGCGCAGCCAGTCGTCGATCACCACTCGGTACGCGTCAAGCCGTGAGCCGCGTTTGGGCGGTTGCTTTCTCTCCTTCGGCCATGCAGATTCCAGCGCCGCTGTCACGGTTCGGAAGCCGACGCCGTGCTTGCGCTGCAGCGCGCGGTTGGACATCCCAGATCGGGCATCCCGTCGGATCGCCGCGTACAGGTCGACCCGGGAACGCGGCTGCGTCATCGGTGGCACTCCTGACGTGAGCACGCCGTGGGCACGACTTTCGGCACCGGGCCACCGCCCGGGAACGGTGACCGCATGCGACCACAGCCCGGAATCACTGGCCCTACCGAGGTGCCTGGTCATGTGCTGCGCAGGGCTTCGGTGGGCGGTACTGAGTCGGCCCGGAGTGCGGGGTACGACCGACGACGGAGCCGATGAGCAGCGAGTAGGCCAGGTCGAGTCCCACTGAGGCCCAGGTCAGTACGACGGCCCGGCCTTGCGTGGTGACGAAGACGTTGGTGACGAGCACGCCCAGGATCAGGCCTGTGATGCCGCCGACGACATCAACCTCGACACTACCTGTCCGCCCCGTGTCCCTGGCGCGACGAAGATCTGCTTGCGCGGTGCCTAATCGGTATTCCCGCAACACCTCGCGGGCCCCTCAGTGTTCGGTGCTGAAGAACCGTAGCAACAGCGGGCCGACGGTCTGTGGGTCGACGACGTGATCCGGCCCCTCGAGGGTCTCCCGTTGAGCGTGGGGTAGTAGGTCTGCAAGCTCGTCGGCTGCGCGGTCGAAGAAGTCCGAGGGCAGGCCTGCCATATAGGGGACCGTGATCGGTCCTCCGGTGGTGACCAGGACCGGTTGGGTGACCGTTGCCAGTCGATCGGCCGGCAATTGGTAGCGGTTGAGGAAGACGCTGTCGTGGACCAGCGTGGGCGCGAGGGCGACCGAATGCGCCCAATGCGCCGTCTGCTTGCCTGCCGCTTTCCTGGCCGCGATGTTGTCGTCGGAGGCGCCGGTCATGCGCATGAACAGTTCGAGAACCTCCTCGTCTCGCCCGGCGTCGAAGGCGCGTCGGGTGTCCGCGACGTACTCCTCGAATCGCGGGCGGATGTCGTCCCCGACCGCGTAGGGCACCTCCCACACGGCGATCGTGTCGATGGCTGACCCGGCCGCGGCGGCTTCCAGCGCCAGCGCGCCACCTGAGGACGCCCCGAACAGGTGTGCCGAGCCGCCCGCCTCCGCGATCAACGCATCCAGGTCCTCGATCTCCCTTTCCACGGCGTAGGGCTCGGTGAAGCCGCTCGCGCCGCGTCCCCGACGGGCATAGTTGTAAACCGTGAAGTGCTCGGCTAGAGCAGGTACCAAGGGAGCGTTCTCGGCTCCGTCGTCCAGTGCGCCGCCTACCAGGACGACAGCCGGGCCGCTTCCCTTCCGGTCGTAGGCGATGGTGGTGCCATCGTTTGATGTCACGCGAAAGGCCATCTCGTTCATCTCACATCTCCGTTCGAGAGGTTTGTCTCAGCGCCTGAGCAGCGTGCCGACGACGGCCTC
>JBOGDX010000493.1:0-2625 GCA_050743225.1 Actinomycetes bacterium
GGCAGGTGGGGGGCGACCAGCAGGGCCGCGGCCTGCGCGAGGGCCGCGGTCAGGGAGAAGTTGCCCGCGGCGACGACGCCGACTCCGGCACGGCGAGCGGCAGCGTCGATCTCGGCGAAGTCGTCGGCGCCGAGCCCGGAGGACCCGACGACCACCGACACGCCTCGGTCGATCGCGACCAGAACGTTCTCCCGCACGGCTTCGTGCGAGGTGTAGTCGACCAGCACGTCCACGTCGTCCAGCGCGTCGCCGACTCGTCCGAACACCTCGACCCCGATGGCTTCGCCACCCCATGCGAGCCCGAGGTCCTGTCCTGCCGAAGACCGGCTCACCGCCGAGCGAAGGCGCAGGTCGTCAGCATCGAGGACCGCCGCGGCCACCGGGTGCCCGGTCCAGCCCGTGGCGCCGGCTACGCAAACGCTCAGGGTCATCCCTCGACCGTACTCAGCGGACGGTGTGACCAGCGCGGCGCAACGCGTCCTTGACCGCGCCGATCCGCAGCTCGCCGAAGTGGAACACGCTCGCCGCGAGCACGGCGTCCGCTCCCGCCTCGACCGCCGGAGCGAAGTGCTCCAGTGCACCGGCTCCCCCGCTCGCCACCACCGGCACGTCGACTACGGCCCGCACCGCGCGCAGCAGCTCCAGGTCGTAACCGGCCTGGGTCCCGTCCGCGTCCATCGAGTTCAGCAGGATCTCGCCGGCGCCAGCGGCCGCGCACCGCGCAGCCCAGTCCACGGCGTCGATGCCGGTGCCGGTGCGGCCACCGTGAGTCGTCACCTCGAAGCCGGACGGGGTAAGAGCCGAGCCCGTCGTACGGCGGGCAAGGTCGCTGCGTCGCGCATCCACCGAGAGCACCAGCACCTGCGCGCCGAACCGGTCCGCGATCTCGCTCACCAGCTCCGGTCGGGCGACGGCGGCCGTGTTCACACCGACTTTGTCCGCGCCCGCACGCAGGAGTCGGTCGACGTCGTCGACCGTCCGCACCCCGCCACCCACAGTCAGCGGAATGAACACCTGCTCGGCGGTCCGGCGCACAACGTCGTATGTCGTCTCCCGCGACCCGCTGGACGCGGTGATGTCGAGGAACACCAGCTCGTCGGCGCCCTCCGTGTCGTAGACGCGCGCCATCTCGACCGGGTCGCCGGCGTCGCGGAGGTCGGTGAACCTCACGCCCTTCACGACCCGACCCGCGTCGACGTCCAGGCACGGGATCACCCGGACGGCAAGGCTCACCAGCTCACCAGCCGGATCCCGGTTTGTGCGCCACGGCCTCGACCTCGACCAGCATCCGCGGGTCGATCAGCCGGGACACCTCGACCATGGAGGTCGCGGGCATGGTGTCGCCGAAGGCCTCGCCATGGGCGCGGCCGTACTCCTCCCAACGCGTGATGTCGGTGACGAAGATGCGTGTGCGGACCACATCATCGAGGTCGGCGTCGAGCTGCTGCAGCGCCCATCGGATGTTCGCGATCGCCTGCACCGTCTGCTCGTACGCGTCGCCCTCGTGCACGACCTGGCCGTCCACGATGGACGTGCAGCCGGTGACCCAGATGTGGTCCCCCGCCGCGACCGCCCGCGAGTAGCCGACGAGCTGCTCCCACGGGGCACCGCTCGAGATCTTCCGTCGTGCGCTCATGCCGACACCGCCGCCAGCGCATCCTCGAGGGTGAACACCCCGGCGTAGAGCGCCTTGCCGACGATTGCGCCCTCGACCCCGTCGGGAGCCAGCCCGGCGACGGCGACGAGGTCGTCGAGGCTGGACACCCCGCCCGACGCGACGACGGGGCGGTCGGTGGCGGCGCACACCTCGCGGAGCAGGTCGAGGTTCGGCCCCGTCATCGTGCCGTCGCGGCCGACGTCGGTGACGACGTAGCGGGCGCAGCCGTCACGGTCCAGCCGGTCGAGCACCTCGAACAGCTCGCCACCATCCTGGGTCCAGCCCCGAGCGGCGAGCGTGGTGCCGCGCACATCGAGCCCGACGGCGATGCGGTCGCCGTGCGCCGCGATCGCATGGGCGCACCACTCCGGGTCTTCCAGCGCGGCGGTCCCGACGTTCACCCGGGCGCAGCCGGTGGCGAGTGCCGCGTCGAGCGACGCGTCGTCGCGGATCCCGCCCGACAGCTCCACCTGCACGTCCAGTCGGCCGACGACCTCGTTCAGGAGCGCCTGGTTCTCCCCCCGGCCGAAGGCCGCGTCGAGGTCCACCAGGTGGATCCACTCTGCGCCGGACTGCTGCCAGCCGAGCGCCGCCGCCAGCGGGTCGCCGTAGGCGGTCTCGCTGCCGGCCTCGCCCCGCACGAGGCGCACCGCGCGACCGCCCGCAACGTCGACGGCGGGAAGCAGCACCAGCCGACCGGTCACGGGCGGGTCCGCCGGTCGAGGGCAAGGGTGACGAGGACCGGCAGGGCGAGGACGCCGAGCAGCGCGCTCGCGGCCCGGACCCAGGGGTCGGAGGTGAGCAACCACACGATGGCCTGCACGGCGAGGTAGAGCCCGACGATCACCGCGTTCTCCGTACGGCGGCGACGGGCCAGGATTCCCTGCTGTCCACGCCACCGGGTGCGCCGCGGCAGCCGGGCCCGCCAGGCCGCCCTCGCGGCGCGTCGCTGCGCCTCACGTCCCGCG
>JBOGDX010000494.1:0-2624 GCA_050743225.1 Actinomycetes bacterium
CGTCTGAGCACCTGGCCGATCCACGGCGCCGCCGGCTGCGGCAGGGGCAGCGCCGGACGTCCCGCCCGGTGGATCGCCTGGTGCAGGCTGACCACGCCGTCGCCGGCGATGTTGAACGTGCCGCCGTGGTCGCCGAGCGTCGCCCGCCAGAGCACCTCCAGTCCGTCCCGCTCGTGCACGAACTGCAGCCGCGGGTCAAAGCCCAGGACGGTGGGCACGACGGGGAGCGAGAAGTAGGCAGTGAGCGGGGTCAGCACGTGGGGTCCGACGAAGTTGGCGAAGCGCAGGGTGGTCACGGCGACGTCGGGACGGCGTCGGGCGAACCCGCGCACGTAGCCCTCCACCTCGACGGAGTCCTTGGCGTACCCGGTGCGTGCGAGGACGTTGGGCTCGAGGTCCTCGGTGAACATCGCCGGGTCCTGCGGCGACGAGCCGTACACGGCGGTCGAGGACTTCACGACGAGCTTGCGGACGCTGGGTGCCTTCTGGCACGCCGCGAGCAGCTGCATCGTGCCGATGACGTTGATCTCCTTCATCGTCGCCCGGCCGCCGGCGTCCAGCGGCGTGGCGAGGACCGCCATGTGCACGACGGTGTCCACCTCGGCCTGGGCGATCACCTTGCCGATGACCGGGTTGCGGATGTCCGCCCGGACGAACTCCGCGTCGCCGAGGTCCTGCTTGGGCGGCACGACGTCGACCCCGATGACCCTCGCGATGTCCGGGTCGGCCTGCAAGAGCTGGGTGAACCGCCCGCCGAGGTAGCGGGAGACCCCGGTCACCATGACCACGCGCGCCATGCCTCGCTACCCCCTCAGCCCTTGGGTCCCGACGAGTCCACGGCCGTCAGCGTGGCTACTTCTTGTTGCGGCGCTGGACGCGCGTCTTCTTCAACAGCTTGCGGTGCTTCTTCTTCGCCATGCGCTTGCGGCGCTTCTTGATGACGGAACCCACAAGAGACCTTCGTTTCGGGACGGGCGACGGGGAGAGCAGGGCCAGGTGAGGGCCCGCGTTCTGCGTCGCCACCCTACCCGTCGGGGCGGCGGTCACCCACGCCCGCCCGGACGCCCAAGATCCATGTGACAAACCTCACCAATCCGGAGAAAACTCCGTCACGAGTCCCCCGTGACCTCCGTCACAGCGGCTCGTTGTGCCCGCGACGAGCCTCAGCGCCCGTCGGCGAACGCCGGCGGGCTCAGCCCTGGAAGGACCTCCAGATGCGGAGACGCCCCACGACGCGGCACATCGTTGCCGCGGGCGCAGCCCTTGCGGTCACGGCAGCGATCCTGCCGCCCGCGGCGGCCACGATCGCCGACCCGGTCGGCGACAGCAGTGCACCGGCGGTCCAGGACTCACGGGACACCGACTCGGTGCTCGCGCCGACCGGCGCGCAGCTCGACGCCGTGCGCGCGCTGGTCTCCGCGGCGCCCTCGGGCGCCAGGGCCACCTGGGACGAGCGGTTCGGCACGCCCCGGACCGTCGTCGGGCGCGGCGGCTACCTCACCGGGCCGCGCAGCGGCTCCGCTGTCGACGTGGCGCGCGCCTGGGTGTCCGACAACCGCGCGGCCTTCGGGCTCTCCGACGCGCAGGTCTCCGCTCTCGCCATGACCCGCGACCACACGCTCCCCGGCACGGGCACCCACGTCGTGACGCTGACGCAGGTCTTCGACGGGGTCGAGGCCGTGCACGGCGGACGGCTCAACGTCGCCGTGACGCAGGACGGCAGGATCCTGTCGTACGGCGGGAACCCGACCCCTGGCGGTGGGCTCTCCGGCTCCTTCGCGATGAGCGCGGCCGAGGCACTGGACGCGGTCGCCGGGAAGCTGGCCCCCGGCCGGGACATCGCACCCGAGGCCGCCGGCGACATGGCCGGCTACACCGCGTTCGCCAAGGGACCGTTCGCGGCCGGCTCGTACGTGAAGAAGGCGGCGTTCCCGACCGCCGACGGGGCCCGCGCCGCCTACCGCGTGCTGTTCGTCGAGAAGAGCGACGTCGCCTGGGACACCGTCGTGGACGCGCAGTCCGGCGAGGTCATGTTCAAGGACAGTCTGGTCGACCACGAGTCCGAGGGCACCGTCTACGAGAACTTCCCGGGTGACGCCGGCAAGGGCGGGTCGCCGGTCGTCAAGTCGTTCGGGCCGACCACCGAGTCACCCGGTGGCTACGTCGACCCGACCGGGGTGGCCGGACTGCCGGGGCCGACGACGCTGGGCAACAACGCCAGCACGTACGCCAACTACTCGAACTTCATCGGCCCGATCGACCAGATGCCGCGACCGGTGAGCCCGACCAGCCAGTTCAACTACACCTACGACATGAACTGGCAGGAGACGAACGGCGCCACGGTTCCCCCGTCGTACGCCCTGGACCTGAACCCCGCGGCGACCAACCTCTTCTACCACCACAACCGGATCCACGACGAGTTCTACGACTTCGGCTTCACCGAGTCGGCAGGCAACTTCCAGCTCGACGGCGGCGACCCGATCCTCGGCCTGGTGCACGCGGGCGCGGCCAGCGGCGGCGCTCCGACCTACACCGGTCGCGACAACGCGTACATGCTGACGCTGCCCGACGGCATCCCGCCGTGGAGCGGCATGTTCCTCTGGGAGCCCATCAACGACGCGTTC
>JBOGDX010000495.1:0-2622 GCA_050743225.1 Actinomycetes bacterium
TTGAGCTCGTGGCGGCTCCGTTCAGAGCCACCCGAATCGGCCAGCGGTCCTAGGGTCTCGAGAAGCCGCTGCTGTGGCTGCGCGATGTGCGGTCGTTTCGACCATCGCTCACATCGGCAGAGTCGGTAGTGGGTGTGCGCGGTCAGGCGAAGAGGGCGGCGCGCTTGTCCCAGGGGTCGGCCCGGCAGTACACCGGCACGATGTCGATCGGGACGTCGCGGGTCACGACCCGTCCGCCGTCCATGGGTTGGCCGGTCCATGCGTCGACCCAGCGGCCGGTAGGCAGGTAGGTCTCCCAGGTGATGGCGTCGGGTGAGGTGACCGGGTTGACGAGGAGGTCGTCGCCGAGCAGCCACTGCTGGGGGTGCGCCCAGATCTGCGGGTCGTCGCCGTGGTCGAAGAACAGCGGGCGCATCAAGGGTGCGTCGGTCGCGACGGCACGCCGTGCCTGCTCGACCAGGTAGTCCACGAGTCGCTCACGCAGCTGTGCGAACCGGCGGAATACCGGAATCACGCGGGGGTCGCCGGTGGTGTCGGCAACGTGCCACGGGGTTCGGTCCCGCAGCGGCTTCCGGTGGTGGTTGAACTCGGAGTGGTACTGCATGACCGGCATGAACGCCGATGCGGCGACCGCGCGCAGGTAGAGCTCCGCGTCGGGGACCGGGCCGGAGAAGCCGGCGAGGTCCCAGCCCCAGTACACGATGCCGCACGAGCCAGCGGTCAGCCCGGCGGTGACCGAGGACCGGTAGGCCTCCCAGGTGGAGTCCTCGTCGCCGGCCCAGAAGATGCCATGGGCCTGCGACCCGGTGAAGCCGGCGCGCGAGAACGTGACCGGTGGCTTGCCTTGCGAGCGCAGCAGGTCGCCGAAGGCCCGCGCGTAGCGCACCGGGTAGAGGTTGTTGCCCTCGTCGCCTTGCCGGCCGTCGCCGTAGCGCAGGTCGTGGCCCCAGGCGTGCTCGCCGCCGTCGGTCTTGAAGCCGTCGACGTCGAGGTCGCGCACCAGGTATCGCCGTTTCTCGGTCCACCAGTCGCGGGTTCGCTGCACGGACAGGTCGGGCATCAGCGAGTTCGGAAACCACCAGCCGCGGTTGTGGTAGGCGCTGCCGTCGGCCTCGAGGACGGCGTGCCCGCCCAGGATCATCGCCTCGGCGTCGCTGCGGACCTGACCGGTCAGGTCCGCGTCGGTCTTCTGCAGCGGGATCTGCCACAGGATCACCTTGATGCCCCGAGCGTGCAGCTCGTCGACCATGGCTCTCGGGTCGGGCCAGGCACCCTCGGGTGGATACGTGAAGGCGCCGGCGGGGTGCACGACACCGTCCTCGGTCTCCCGATACTGCGCGTCGCGGAAGATGGTGATGCCCTCCTCGTCGCTCCATGCCTCGATCACGACCGCGCCGACGGGGATGTCGAGGTCGCGGTGGGCGTCCATCCGTTCCATCACGAGGGCCTGGGTGTTCCACTCGTTGCCCGACGCCCAGAGCCGAAAGACCCACGGTGGCAGTTCTTCGGCGCGGCCGACCTCGTCGAGGAAGGCCGTCAGCACCGCACCGGGCCCGCCCTCGTACACCCCCAGGTCGACCAGCGGCTCGAGGGAGTGGCCGAGGTCGACCTCGACGACGAGCCGGTCAGTGCTGCCCATGCCGACGTCGAACCAGGTGCGTCGGGTCGTGCGCACGTGGAAGCCCCAGCTGGCGCCGCCGCCGCCGACGATGTGCGCGAAGGGCATCGGCAGGTAGGTGCGGCCGTACCGACCCTGGGACTTGTACTGCTCGAAGACCACCGCGTCGAGCGAGCGGCCGCGCTGGTCGAGGGCGTCGTAGCGCTCACCGAACCCGACGACCTGCTCACCATCGGCCAGTGCAAGCGCGAAGCGCGCGCGGTGTACCCGGTCCCCGGTTACTAGCCATTCGACGCTGTCGGGAACGACCCGGGAGGTGTCACCGCGTAGCGTCCCAGCGTCGGGCGTCCACCGCGCCGGTGCTACGTCGAACCACCCGGTGTCCGCCCGTTCGCCGCCTGAGGCGAGGGCGTGGAACCGGTAGCGGTAGCGGCCCCCGGTGACCAGCACGGGTGTGGTCACCGACCAGGCCCCGTCCCCGGTCAGCGCCCCGGCCTGGGCCTCGGCGAGGTGTCCCTCGCCGCCGGCCAGCGCCGCGGCGTCGCCGGACGCGACGTCGGCCGGCCTCAACGGGAGCGTCCTGCGGCTGGTCCCAGCGTGGGTACTCGTTTCCCACTCGCAGCTCACCTCGCTCACCTGCGGGTCGGCGACCACTCCGAGGAGCACGGGCTGCCCGACCAGCGGCTGCACGGGTACCCGCTGGTCGGGGGATGTGGCGTAGGGGTGCTCGATGCCGTGCGGTCGGTGCTCAATCACGGTGCGGGGTCTCCGTCGTGGTGGGTGAGGCCGAGCTCGTCGGCCAGGATCAGGTACATGCCGTGGGACCACAGCAGCGGGGTGGCGACCTCCCCCCACCGGGCGATCCACTGGGCGCGGTTGTCGGGGTGCAGCAGGTGTCCGGCGACCTGCTCGGGCAGGTCGCCGGCCGCGGTGGCCTGGGCGGCGATCCAGCGCAGGTGCCGCAGGGCGCCCGCCCGGTCGCCGCGCGCGGCAAGGTTCCAGCC
>JBOGDX010000496.1:0-2617 GCA_050743225.1 Actinomycetes bacterium
GGGTTGGCCGGGGCCGTCGGCTACGCCGCGGGAACGAGGCCGCCGCACCGCCGGGCCAAGGGGCCGGGGGCTCGCCGCGGCCGTCGAGCCCCGATGCCGACCTCGGCGACTTCGGGCTCGACCCCGGGGTCGTCAACCTGACCACGTTCCTGCTGTCGTCCCACCCGCGCTTGGTGCGGGAAGCGATCGAGCGGCAGCGCCGAGCGCTGGACGCTAACCCCGCCGGGTACCTGCACGAGTCGGAGGCCGGCCTCGAGGCCGCCGCGCAAGCGGCCGCAGCGGCGTACCTGCGCACCGAGCCGGACCTGGTCGCGCTCACGGACTCGACGACGATGGGTCTAGGGCTGGTGTACGGCCGGCTCCGCCTGCAGCGCGGCGACGAGGTGGTCACCACCGAGCACGACTTCTACGCCACGCACGAGGCCCTTCGGCTCCGTCGAACCCTCGAGGGCGTCACGGTCCGCCGCATCCGGCTCTACGACGTCCCGGAGACCGCATCTGCCGGCTCGATCGTCGCGGCGATCGCCCGTTCCCTGGGACCCAGGACCCGGTGCCTGGCCATCACGTGGGTGCACTCCTCTACGGGGGTGCGACTCCCGCTGCGGGAGATCGCGGACGTGGTCGCACGGGCAAACCGCGGCCGGCCTGCCCACCACCGCATCCTGCTCTGCGTCGACGGTGTCCACGGGTTCGGTGCCCTGGAGACCTCGCCGGTGGAGCTCGGCGTCGACGTGTTCATCTCCGGATGTCACAAGTGGCTCTTCGGTCCACGTGGGACGGGCGTGGTCTGGGCGACGGGACCGGCTTGGGACCGTCTGGCGCCGACGATCCCGACGTTCGACGGGCGGGCCTACGGTGCGTGGCTGCGCGGCAGGGCTCCCACCGACACGCCTCCCGGGCCGCTGATGACGCCGGGAGGCTTCCACTCCTTCGAGCACCGCTGGGCGCTCACGGAGGCATTCGCCTTCCACGACCGCCTCGGCGGACGTGCCGTCGTCGCGGACCGGACCCGCCGGTTGGCCGCCCGGCTCAAGGAGGCGCTGGCCAGGATCGACCGGGTCACCGTGCGGACACCGGTGGAGGAGACGCTGTCGGCCGGGCTCGTCTGCGCCGAGGTCGCGAGGTTCAGCGCCGCGGACGTCGTGGAGCGGCTGCGCATCGACCACGGCGTCGTCGCCAGCGTCACGCCGTACCTGACCCAGTACGTCCGGTTCGGCCCGAGCATCGCGAACAGCACCGAAGACGTCGACCGGGCCGTCGAGGCGATCGCGGCCGTGGCGGGTCGCTGACGGCCGGTCGTCGTTCACTAGCCTTACCGAGTGCGCGACATCGTGATCCCCGACAACATCAAGCCCGCCGACGGGCGCTTCGGCTCCGGCCCGTCGAAGGTGTGGCCGGAGGCAGTGGCCGCGCTGGCAGCGACCGGCCAGACGTACCTCGGGACATCCCACCGGCAGAAGACCGTCAAGGACGTCGTACGCCGGGTCCGCAGCGGCCTGGCCGACCTCTTCGCCCTCCCGGACGGGTACGAGGTGGTGCTCGGCAACGGCGGCACGACCGCGTTCTGGGACATCGCCGTGCTCAACCTGGTCCGCGAGCGGTCGGAGCACCTCGTCTTCGGCGAGTTCTCGTCGAAGTTCGCCACCGCTGTCGCCGAGGCGCCGTTCCTCGCCGACCCGGTCGTGGTAAGCAGCGACCCCGGCAGCCACCCGACGCCGCGGGCCGAGCAGGGTGTCGACGTCTACGCGCTGACCCACAACGAGACCTCGACCGGTGTCGCCATGCCCGTGCGCAGGGTCGACGGCGCCGACGACGGCGCTCTGGTGCTGGTCGACGCGACCTCGGCGGCCGGGGGGCTGCCGGTCGACGTGACGCAGACCGACGTCTACTACTTCGCCCCGCAGAAGTCGTTCGGCTCCGACGGCGGGTTGTGGCTGGCACTCATGTCACCGGCGGCGGTGGAGCGGGTCGCCGACGTGCACGCCACCGGCCGCTGGGTGCCCGCGTTCAGCGACCTGCAGATCGCGATCGAAAACTCGCGCCTGGACCAGACCTACAACACGCCGGCCCTCGCAACCCTGTTCCTGCTCGCCGAGCAGGTGGACTGGTTCAACGCGCGGGGCGGCATGGCCTGGACGACCGAGCGCACGGCGGACTCCGCTCGCCGGCTCTACACGTGGGCAGAGAAGTCGGACTACGCGACACCGTTCGTGGCCGACCCCGACCAGCGGTCGGCGGTCGTCGGCACCATCGACCTCGCCGACACGGTCGACGCGACGGAGGTGGCAAAGACCTTGCGGGCCAACGGGATCGTCGACACCGAGCCGTACCGCAAGCTCGGCCGCAACCAGCTGCGGATCGCGATGTTCCCGACCGTCGAGCCCGACGACGTCGAGTCGCTGACGGCCTGCATCGACTACGTCGTCCCCCGCCTCGGTTGAGCGGACCTCGCCTCGAGCGCGACCGGCTCACCTGGGTCACCTACCTGCAGCTCGGCAGCTACGGCTACTTTCTCTACGGCGTCGGTCCCAGCCTGTCGCTGCTGCGCGACGAGCTCGACATCAGCCGGACGGTCGCCGGCCTGCACGGCACGGCGCTCGCCGTCGGCGCGCTGGCC
>JBOGDX010000497.1:0-2612 GCA_050743225.1 Actinomycetes bacterium
ACGGCGACCGCGCTGCGCCGCCGCGGTATCGCCGCCGAGGTCGCGCCGTCGGCGGCCAAGTACGGCAAGCAGATCCGGTACGCCGAGCGGCGCGGGATCCCGTACGTCTGGTTCCCTCAGGACGACGGGACGCACGAGGTGCGCGACATCCGGTCCGGCGAGCAGGTGCCGGCGGATCCGGCGGCGTGGGCCCCGCCTGCGGAGGACCTGCGCCCGACCGTGACCGGAACCGCAGCCACCGAGCCGACGTGACGCAGCAACCTGCACGACGTACCCCAGGAGCCTTCCCGTGATCCGCACCCACACCGCCGGTTCGCTGCGCGCGGCGCACGCCGGTCAGTCCGTGACGCTCGCCGGCTGGGTCGCGCGTCGCCGCGACCACGGAGGGGTCGCGTTCCTCGACCTGCGGGACGCGTCGGGCCAGGTGCAGGTCGTGGTCCGCGACGAGGCGGTCGCTGCGGGCCTGCGCAGCGAGTTCTGCCTGCGCGTGGCGGGGGACGTGAGCATGCGACCGGAGGGGAACGCCAACCCCAACCTGCCCACCGGCGAGGTCGAGGTCGTCGCCAAGGACGTGGAGGTGCTCAGCGAGTCCGCGCCGCTGCCGTTCCAGATCGACGAGCACGTGGAGGTCGGCGAGGAGGTGCGGCTGCGGCACCGCTACCTGGACCTGCGCCGGCCGGGACCCGCCGCGGCGATCCGGCTGCGCAGCGAGGTCAACCGGGTAGCCCGTGAGGTCCTTCACGACAGGCAGTTCGTCGAGATCGAGACCCCCACGCTGACCCGGTCGACCCCGGAGGGCGCCCGCGACTTCCTCGTGCCGGCGCGGCTGCAGCCGGGCAGCTGGTACGCGCTGCCGCAGTCGCCGCAGCTGTTCAAGCAGCTGCTGATGGTCGCCGGGATGGAGCGCTACTTCCAGATCGCCCGGTGCTACCGGGACGAGGACTTCCGCGCCGACCGGCAGCCCGAGTTCACCCAGCTCGACATCGAGATGAGCTTCGTCGACCAGGACGACGTCATCGAGCTCGGTGAAGTGGTCATGCAGGCGTTGTGGCGCCTGGTGGACCACGAGATCCCGCTGCCGATCCCGCGCATGACGTACGCCGAGTCGATGGCCCGGTTCGGCACCGACAAGCCCGACCTGCGCTTCGGTCAGGAGCTGGTCGACGTCACGGCGTACTTCTCGTCGACTCCCTTCCGGGTGTTCCAGGCCGAGTACGTCGGTGCGGTCGTCATGCCCGGCGGTGCCACGCAGTCGCGCAAGGAGCTCGACGGCTGGCAGGACTGGGCCAAGGCTCGCGGCGCGCGCGGCCTGGCGTACGTGCTGGTCGGCGAGGACGGTGAGCTCGCCGGCCCGGTCGCGAAGAACATCTCCGACGATGAGCGGGCCGGTCTCGCGGCCGCGGTGGGCGCAGCACCCGGCGACGCCGTGTTCTTCGCCGCGGGCGCGAGGGTGCCGTCGAGGGCGCTGCTCGGCGCGGCGCGGCTCGAGATCGGCCGGCGATGCGGGCTCGCCGACACCTCCGCCTGGTCGCTCGTCTGGATCGTCGATGCGCCGCTGTTCGAGCCGAGCGCGGTCGCCCGGGCCAGCGGCGACGTCGCCGTCGGCGCCGGCGCCTGGACCGCCGTGCACCATGCGTTCACCTCGCCGAGGCCGGAGTGGGTCGACCGGTTCGAGGAGGACCCCGGTGCGGCGCTGGCCTACGCCTACGACCTGGTCTGCAACGGGAACGAGATCGGCGGCGGGTCGATCCGTATCCACCGTCGCGACGTCCAGCAGCGGGTGTTCCGGGTGATGGGGCTGACCGAAGAGGAGGCGCAGGAGAAGTTCGGCTTCCTGCTCGACGCGTTCGCCTACGGCGCGCCCCCGCACGGTGGCATCGCGTTCGGGTGGGACCGGATCACTGCGCTGCTGGCCGGGTCGGACTCGATCCGCGACGTGATCGCCTTCCCGAAGAGCGGCGGCGGGTACGACCCGCTGACCGCCGCCCCGGCGCCGATCACGCCCGAGCAGCGCAAGGAAGCCGGCGTCGACGCGGCGCCTCCCCAGTGATCACCCAGGAACAATCCCCCCAGTGATCATGCAGCTCTGGGGATCTTGGTCTGGGGCGCTGACCTCGGCCTGACCCCGGTCACGGCCGACGGGTCCGTCGGCGGGCGTTGTTACCGTCTCGCCGTGGACCTGTTCGAGGCGGCCGCCGATGACCGTGGCGATGCCGGCAAGCCGCTTGCGGTCCGGATGCGCCCGAGCACCCTCGACGAGGTCGTCGGCCAGGACCACCTGCTCGTTCCCGGCTCGCCCCTGCGCCGGCTGGTCGACGGCGACGGCGGTGTCGCCGGGCCCGCGTCGGTGATCCTCTGGGGGCCCCCCGGGACCGGCAAGACCACGCTGGCCTACCTCGTGTCGAGCGCCACCGGCCGCACGTTCACCGAGCTGTCCGCGGTCAACGCCGGCGTCAAGGGCGTCCGCGCGGTGGTCGAGTCCGCGCGACGGCAGAGCGCGATGACCGGTCGCGAGACGGTGCTGTTCATCGACGAGGTGCACCGCTTCTCCAAGACCCAGCAGGACGCGCTGCTGCCGGCGGTGGAGAACCGTTGGGTGACCCTGGTCGCGG
>JBOGDX010000498.1:0-2612 GCA_050743225.1 Actinomycetes bacterium
GCCCGGGACGGGGCCCGCGCCATGGCCGCCGATGGGCGGCCGGCGGCCGGTGGTTCGCCGAGCGGTGGCGAAGTCTTGCCGCCGTGCTGCTGACCGGTACTGCCGTGACGATGGCGGCCGTCACCGGGCTGGCGTGGGCAGGTGCCGGGGAGGGGTCCCGGCCAGCAGGCGTGGCTGACCGGTCTGGTGGGCCGGTCTCGTCGCAACGGCCCGCGTCGGCCACGCCGCGTGCTCCGTCGCCGTCCGCGTCGTCGACGCCCTCGGTGGTCACGTCCCGGTGGGCGGGGATCCTCCAGCAGCTCGACGAGGCTCGCTCCCGCGCGTTCGCCTCGGGCGCGGCGAGTGACCTCGAGGAGGTCTATGTCGCGGGCTCCCCGGCCCTGCGCCGCGACCGCGCCACGCTCGGCCGGCTCACCCGGTCCGGGTTGCGGGCGGAGGGGCTGCGTCTCGTCGCCACAAGGGTCACCGTGGTCGACCGTCGGCGGAGCGCGGTGCGGGTCGAGGTCGTCGACCGGATGCCGCCCTACCGGCTGGTCGACGCCTCGAGCGCGCTCGTCGAGCGGCGTCCCGGACGCGGTCCCACGCGGTGGACGGTGACACTTCAGGAAATGGAGGGCACCTGGCTGGTCTACGACGTCGCGCGGGGGTGAGCCCCGGCGAGGACCTCGCGCAGCGCCGACTCGAACTCCGGGAGGGCGAAGATGAACCCGGCGTCCTGGAGCCGCCGGGGAACGACGCGCTGCCCGCCGAGCAGGTCCTTGCCGAAGTCTCCGAGCGCCAGCCGGAGGGCGAAGCCGGGCGCCCGGGTCACGGTCGGTCGGTGCAGCACCCGGCCCATCGCGGCGGTCATGTCGGCGTTGGTCAGCGGCTGCGGGGCGCTGACGTTGACTGCTCCCGACAGCTCGTCGTGGTCGGCGAGGAACCGCACCGCGCGCACGTAGTCCTCCAGTGCCACCCAGCTCCACCACTGCCGGCCCGAGCCCAGTCGACCGCCCAGCCCCAGCCGGAAGATGGGCAGCAGCCGCCGGCCGTACGCGCCGCCCTTGGCCGACACCACGACTCCGGTCCGCAGCGGCACGACTCGAGCGCCCGCCTCGCTCGCAGGGGCGGTCGACTCCTCCCAGCGCCGCGCCACCTCGGCCATGAACCCCGCGCCGGGCGGGTCGGACTCGTCGACGACCCGGTCCCCGGGGTTGCCGTAGTAGCCGACGCCCGACGCGGTGAACAGACGCGGTACCTCGGCCGCCGCGACGGCTCGGGAGATGACCGTCGTCCCCTGGACCCGGCTGTCCATGACGGCCCGTGCGTGCGCGGGCGTCCACGGCCGGTCTCCGGGCGTAACCCCAGCGAGGTGCACGACCAGGTCGGCGCCGTCGAGCACGCCGGGGTCTACCCGGCCCGCGACCGGGTCCCACCGCGCCTGGTCGGGCGCCGACGGTTCGCGCCGGACGAGCCGGACGACGTCGTGCGCGTCCGCACGGAAGGAGGCGACGAGGGCGGAACCGAGTAGGCCGGACGCCCCCGTGAGGACGACCTTCATGCCGTCACCAGGCTCAGAGACCGAGGTCGGACTCGAACGAGCCCTCTTCCAGCCGCTGCTTGACGGTCGTGAGGAAACGCGCCGCGTCGGCACCGTCGACCAGCCGGTGGTCGTAGGTCAGGGCGAGGTAGCACATCGAGCGCACCGCGATCGTCTCGCCCAGCTCGGGGTCGTCGACGACCACCGCGCGCTTCACGACCGCGCCGGTGCCGAGGATCCCGACCTGCGGCTGGTTGATGATCGGCGTGTCGAAGAGTGCACCCCGGCTTCCCGTGTTGGTGAGCGTGAAAGTGCCACCGCCGAGCTCGTCCGGAGTGATCTTGTTGCTGCGGGTGCGCTCCGCGAGGTCGGCGATCTTGCGGGCGAGCCCCGCGATGTTCAGGTCGCCCGCGTCCTTCACGACGGGGACGAGCAGCCCCCGCTCGGTGTCAACCGCGACCCCGAGGTGCTCGGCGTCGTAGTAGGTGATCTCGCCCTTGTCGGGGTCGATGCTCGCGTTCAGCATCGGGTGCACCTTCAGCGCCTCGACCGTCGCCTTGGCGAGGAAGGGCAGGAACGAGAGCTTGACACCCTCGCGTGCGTCGAAGTCGGCCTTCGCCCGGGCGCGCAGCCGTGCGATCTTGGTGAGGTCAACCTCGACCACGGTGGTCAGCTGGGCCGACACGTGCAGCGACTCGGTCATCCGCGCGGCGATCACCTTGCGGAGGCGTGACATCTTCTCGGTCGTGCCGCGCAGCGGGGATGCGGCGGGCTGGGCGGGGGCAGCCGCAGCCGCCGGCTCCGCCTCGGCAGGCGCGGCGGCGCGGGACTTGGCGGCCTCCAGCACGTCCTGCTTGCGGATGCGCCCGCCGACGCCGGTGCCGTTGATCGTCGACAGGTCGACGTCGTGCTGGGCGGCGAGCTTCCGGACGAGGGGAGTGATGTACGGCGAGCCGCCCGGTCGGGTCGGCGCGGCCGCCGATGCGGACTCGGTCTGGGGAGCCGCGGCCGGAGCCGGAGTAGCCGGGGGCGGAGCGGACGGCGTCGGTGCGGGTGGCGGCGGAGCAGGCTGAGCCGGAGGTGCAGCCTGGGC
>JBOGDX010000499.1:0-2609 GCA_050743225.1 Actinomycetes bacterium
CGCCCGGCCCACGAGGACGACGCCGACGGCCGTCGCGGCCGATGCGACCGCCACCACCGGCATGGACGAGCGCACGGGCGACGGCAGCACGAGAAGGACGGCGATCGTCAACACGGCCTGCACGAGCTGGCCAGCGGCGCGCTCCCATGCGACGGCCCGCAGGCCGCGGCCGACGTCGCGCACGTCGCGCCCGTGGCTGACGCCGCGGTGGACGTCCCCGACGACGCCGCCGGGGAGCGTGAGGTTGAGGAACAACGACCGGTAGTAGGCCGCGACGGCGGCCGGAAGCGACAGGTGGACGCCGAGGCCGCGGGCGACGATCGTCCACCGCCAAGCACAGCAGACGGTGGTGACGAGGCCGATACCCGCCGCCGCCAGGAGCGCCCGGCCGTCGACTGCGCGAAGGCCGTCGTGGAACGGGCCGGCGCCGACGCGCCAGACGACGGCGGCGAGCGTGGCCGCGGCGGCCGCGGGACGCGCCCACCGGAAGACGGTCCTCATGGCAGCACCAGCAGGTCGGCGTGCCCAACGGTGACGGCGAGCCGTCCGGCTCGTGCCTCCCTCAGACGCCGGCGCCGGTAGAGAACGGCCTCGGCGGCCAGCCCTGGGTCCTGCTCGCACGCGGCACCGACCCACCCGGCGAGCCACTCCGCGGCCAGGCCGTTCTCGGCGGCGCCGAGCCGCCACGGGCTCGGCCTGACGATGACCTCGGCCCCGAGCCGGCGGAACCCCTCCTGCGCGGCCGTGTCGGCATCGGGGCCGAGCAGGCGGCCGCGGGGCGTCATACGGCGCTGGTGCGCGTTGAACGCGTCCGCCAGGAAGGCGTCGAGCCGGTCTGCCGGGGCCAGGTCGACGCGACCGGTGACGGAGAGCGTGAGCAGAACCGGGCACCCCGCTCCGGCGCAGGCGCGGATCAGCCCGGCCAGCTCGTCGCCCGTCAGCAGGTCGAGCAGCGCCGACGCGGTGATGAGCGTCGCGCCGGCGAGACCCTCCCGGCCGAGCTGCGTGACGTCGGACAGCCGGGTCTCGACGGCGACGGCGGCCCCGTCGGCGGCCGGGCCGGGCACGTCGGCCGCTGCGAGCGCCAGCAGGTCCGCGTCCCGGTCGTGGAGGACCCAGCGCTGCGGCCCGGGCAGGAGCGGCGCGAGCCACCGGCCCATCGCCCCACTGCCGCAGGCGAGGTCGTTGATGACCCAGCGGCCGGCGGCCGGTGGACGCCGCCGGAGATATCCGACGAGCTCTCGGGCCCGGGCCGCGGCGTCCGCACCCTCGCGCAGGTCGAGCCAGCCCGGGCTGACCCGGATCGCCTCGACCGTCATCGCGCCGCCCCCGCCAGTACGTCTGCCACGACGGACGTGGTCCTCGACCACCCGGAGAGCGACGCGCGTCGTTCGCGCGCAGCCCGGCGCAACCGCCGGCGCAGGTCGGCGTCCTCGAGCCAGGCTCGGAGCGCGTCCCGGAGCGCGGCCGGGTCGTCGGGCGGAACCAGCAGCCCCGGCCGGGTGCCGTCGGCGCCGTGCCCCAGGGCCTCCGGCACCCCGCCGACCTCGGCGGCGACAACCGGCAGGCCGCGTGCAAGCGCCTCGGTGACCACCATCCCGTACGTTTCCACGCGCGACGGGAGCACCAGCAGATCCGCCGCGACGTAGCTGCGGTCGAGATCGGCTCCGGTCCGCGGCCCCGAGAAGCGCACGCGGCCGTCGATCCCGCCGTCCAGGGCCCGGCGACGCAGACCCTCGGCGAATGCCGGGTCGCGGTCCAGGCTGCCGACGCACAGACAGTGCCAACGAAGGCCGGCCAGCATCGCGAGCGCGTCGAGCAGCACTTCGTGCCCCTTGCCGGGGATCACCGCAGCGACCGAGAGCAGCGCCCCGGCCGTCGCCGTCCCCGGCGCGAGGTCGGCGGCATCGGCACCGGGCTCGGCGACGTGTACGCGGTCGCCAGACAGTGAGTAGAGCTCCAGGAGGACTCGCCGGGCCCACGCGCTGGTCGTGACGACCGACGCGGCGGCCGACAGCACCGCACATTCCCGCTCCCTGACGTCGTCATCCGTCGCGCCGTGACCCAGCGGCATGTGCACGAGCGCGACCAGCCGCAGGCGGTCTGCCTCCGGCACCAGCACCTCGGGGGCCGGCGAGGCGACCAGCCCGTCGAGCAGGACGACGGCGCCGTCGGGGATCCGGCAGACGGCGTCGGCGAGGGCGGCGTACGACGCCGCATCGGGCCGCGGCCACGATCCGGGCACGGCGCGCACGCGCACCGGCCAGCCGGCCGCGGCGAGGCCGCGGCACACCCGGCGGTCGAAGGTGTTGCCTCCGCTCGGCCGAGCCGGGTCCTCGATCCCTTCGGGGACGACCACGTGCACCACGGTCACAACGCCCGCTCGTAGCTCGCCGAGGCCAAGTGCGACTCGTGCAGCGTGACGACGAGCCCGTCGAGCTCCCTGGCGGCGTCACCGAGGGCGCCGGCGTGCGCACGCTCCGCGAGCCGATTCCCGATCAGCCGAGCTAGCGCCTCCGCTGTGGTGTTCATGCCCGCGAGGGCCGGCTCGTCGTCGAGGTTTCGATAGTTGAGCTCCGACACGACCGCGTGCAGCTCCTCGGCAGCTC
>JBOGDX010000500.1:0-2602 GCA_050743225.1 Actinomycetes bacterium
CTTCTCGACGTCCCCTCACGACATCGTTTTCTCCCCCATGACAGCGCTGGACTACCGTGCTGCCGTGCGCGAGGAGACCGTCCACGAGGCGACGCCTGCCTCGTCGGACGCGTTCCACGTCGATCTCGGTGAGCTCTTCGAGGGCCCGTTCGACCTGCTGCTGGCGCTTATCGCCAAGCACAAGCTCGACGTCACCGAGGTGGCCCTGTCCAAGGTCACCGACGAGTTCATCGCCCACATCAAGGGCAAGGGCGCCGAGTGGGATCTGGGCCAGGCGACGGAGTTCCTCGTGGTCGCTGCCACGCTGCTCGACCTCAAGGCGGCCCGGCTGCTGCCCAGCGGTGAGGTCGAGGACGAGGAGGACCTCGCCCTGCTGGAGGCCAGGGACCTGCTGTTCGCGCGACTGCTGCAGTACCGCGCCTACAAGCAGGTCGCCGCCGTGTTCGCGGGCCGGATGGCGACCGAGGCCGGGCGGTTCCCGCGGGCGGTCACGTTGGACCCGCAGTTCGCCGGGCTGCTCCCGGAGGTGCTGCTAGGCCTGGGACCGGTCGAGTTCGCGGCCCTCGCGGCGCGTGCCCTCGCCCCGAAGCCGGTGCCGATGGTGTCGATGGACCACCTGCACGCGCCGGTGGTCAGTGTCCGCGAGCAGGCTGCGATCCTGGTGACAGCGCTGCGCCGGTCAAGGTCGAGCACGTTCCGGCAGCTCACCGCCGACTGCGAGGGCACCGTCGTCGTGGTGGCACGCTTCCTCGCACTGCTGGAGCTCTACGGCGAGGGTGCGGTCGTCTTCGACCAGGTCTCGCCGCTGGGTGAGCTGCACATCCGCTGGACCGGCACCGACGAGGGCGACGTCGACGTGCCAGACGAGTTCGACGAGCCAGAGCCACAGGAGAGCACGGATGACGGCGCACCAGACGACGACTGACGAGGGTCCTGCCCTGCGTACCGCCTTGGAGGCGATCCTCATGGTGGTGGACGAGCCGGTCGGTGAGGTGCTGCTGGCGCAGGTCACCGAGCGGCCCACCGAGGAGGTGCTGGCCGCGCTTCGCGGGCTTGCCGCCGAGTACGACGAGGCCGCGCGCGGGTTCGAGCTGCGCCAGGTGGCCGGTGGCTGGCGCTACTACACACGGTCGTCGTGCACGCCCTACGTCGAGAGGTTCGTGCTCGACGGCCAGCAGGCGCGGCTGACCCAGGCGGCCCTGGAGACGCTGGCTGTGGTGGCGTACCGGCAGCCGGTCAGCCGGGCACGGGTGTCCGCGGTGCGCGGGGTCAACGTCGACGGCGTGATGCGAACGCTGGTCGCCCGAGGGCTGGTCGAGGAGGCCGGTCAGGACGGCGAGGGCGGCTCGATCCTCTACCGCACGACGTCGCACTTCCTCGAGCGGCTCGGGCTGCGCGATCTCGCCGAGCTGCCGGAGCTCGCGCCGTTCCTGCCGGAGGCCGACACGCTCGACGAGGTGTCGTCGGCGTGACCTCGCAGTCCGGGGTCCGGCTGCAGCGGGTGCTGGCGGCAGCGGGGCTCGGGAGCCGCCGTGCCTGCGAGCAGCTCATCGCCGAAGGCCGCGTCGAGGTCGACGGGGCGCGCGTGCGAGAGCAAGGGGTGCGTGTCGATCCGGGTACGGCGGTCATCAAGGTCGACGGGATGCGGATCGCGTCCGCACCCGACAACGTCTACCTCGCGCTGAACAAGCCGCGCGGTGTCGTGAGCACGATGAGCGACCCGGAGGGGCGGCCGTCGCTCGCGGAGTATGTCGCCGACAGGTCAGCGCGGCTGTTCAACGTCGGCCGGCTCGACATCGACACCGAGGGCCTGATCCTCCTCACGAACGATGGGGACCTCGCGCACCGATTGGCGCACCCGTCCTTCGGCGTGGAGAAGACCTACCTGGCGGAGGTCACCGGGCCGGTGGCGCGCGACGTGGGGCGGCGGCTGCGCGCGGGCGTCGAGCTCGACGACGGCATGGTGCAGGCCGACTCGTTCCGGCTGGTGAGCACCGTCGGCACGAGGGTCATGGTCGAGGTTTCCCTCCACGAGGGGCGCAAGCACGTCGTACGCCGGATGCTGGCCGAGGTCGGTCACCCCGTGTCGCAGCTCGTCCGGATCCGGGTCGGGCCGATCTCGCTCGGCAACCTCAAGCCGGGAAAGCACCGGCGGCTCAGCCAGCAGGAGGTCGGCGCGCTCTACAAGGCGGTCGGGCTGTGAGCGCGGTCGGATTGTGAGTGGGGGTAGGGCTGTGGCCCGTGGTCGCTACGGCTTCTGCTTCCGCGACCGGACCGGGCGCTCGGCGTGGGCCCGCTCGTGCATCGCGATGAGGGCGTCGGGGGGAGTTGCGGCGACGGTCTCCTCGATGAGGTCCATGCGGAGGTCCTCGACCCTGCGGAAGCGCAGGCAACTCTTGCCCATGTCGAGCTTGCGGCCGTCCGCGACCCACCGGGCTCGGAAGCTCCTGTCCTGCTCGCTGTCGGCGTAGAGGCCCATCAGGTAGAGCGCGTTGTGGCGCTTCTGCGCGGCGAGCGAGGCGTAGCAGAGCGGCTGACCGTTGTAGGTGTCTGGAAACCGCGGGAGCGGCACCGACCACATGATCATGCCCAAGGCCATGGA
>JBOGDX010000501.1:0-2600 GCA_050743225.1 Actinomycetes bacterium
GCTCTGACGAACGCGGCGAGCCGGTCGCGGTGCACGGCTGCTTCCTCGAACCGCTCGACCTCCGCGAGGCGGGACACCTTGCGCGCCAGCGCCGCGACCAGCGCGCGGACGTCGCCGAGCATGGCCTGCCGCACCGCGGACACGTGCCGGGCGTAGTCGTCCACCGACTCCCGCCCCTCGCACGGCGCGCCGCAGCGGCCCATCTCGGCGAGGGCGCAGGCCGCCGACGGCGAGCGGGGGGAGAGGCGGGTGGTGCATTGCCGCAGCCGGAAGGCCTCGTGGACGGCGGCCGTGGCGAGCTCGGCCTGCCGCGCGGACGAGAACGGGCCGAGGTAGTCCGCCCCGTCGTCGCGCACCTCGCGGACCCGCGACAGCCGGGGGAAGGCCTCGACGGTGAGCTTGAGCCACATTGCTCGCTCGGGGAAGCGGGACCGTCGGTTGTAGCGGGGCTTGTGCGCGGCGATCAGCCGCAGCTCGCGCACCTCGGCCTCGAGCGGGGTCGCGCACACGATCGGTGTGACGGCAGCGGCCAGCCCGACCATCTCGGCCATCCGCCCGCGTGTCTCCCCGGCGGTGAAGTAGGTGCGGACCCGCGAGCGGAGGTCCTTGGCCTTGCCGACGTACAGCACCTCGCCTCGCTCGTCGACGAACAGGTAGACGCCCGGCAGTCGCGGCAGCCCCTCGGCCAGGTGCCGCTTGGCGCGCTGCGCCGGGGAGACCCGCGAAGAGAAGGTGGCCAACTCGTCGAGCGAGCGCACCCCGAGGTTGCCCAGCCGCTCGAGCATGCCGTGCAGCACGTCGACGGTGGCCCGGGCGTCGGAGAGCGCCCGGTGGTCGGGCGTGGTCCCGGCCCGGAACAACCGGGCGAGGCTGCCCAGCTTGCAGTTGGGTGCCTCGTCGCGGGTCACGACCTGGCGGGCCAGTCGCGCGGTGTCGAGCACCCGGTTGCCCGGCCACTCGTGCCCGGACGCGGAGCAGGCCGCCTTGAGGAATCCGATGTCGAACGGCGCGTTGTGCGCCACCAGCACGGCATCTCCTGCGAACTCCAAGAAGGCCGGCAGCGCCGCCCCGAGCCGGGGTGCGGGGGCGACCATCGAGTCGCTGATGCCGGTCAGCACCGAGATGAACGCCGGGATCGGCACGCCCGGGTTCACCAGCGTCTGGAACTCGCCCAGGCGCTCGCCGCCGCGCACCTTCACCGCGCCGATCTCGGTGATCTCGCAGCTCGCGGGGGACCCGCCCGTGGTCTCCAGGTCGAGGACGACGAAGGTGACCTCGTGCAGCGGCGTGCCCAGCTCGTCGAACGTGGCCTGCACTGGGCGGGCCGGTTGCGGCTGGTGCATGTCCGTGACGGTAGGCAGGACCGTGGACACAACGTCGGAGGCGCACCGGTGCGGCCGCGCCGAGGAGGTAGGCGACATGGGAGCGAACAGTCCGTTAGGCGCCGTGGCGCGGGACATCATCGACGACTCCCGCTACATGGTGCTGGCCACCGCGGACGAGTCGGGCCGCCCGTGGGCGTCGCCGGTCTACTTCGCGGCCGACGGGTACCGGGAGTTCTTCTGGGTGTCCTCGCCGGAGGCGACGCACTCTCGGAACATCGCCGTACGCGGGCAGGTGAGCATCGTCGTCTTCGACTCTGGTGCCGCGATCGGCACCGGTCAGGCTGTGTACATGGCGGCGCGAGCGGAACTGGTCGCCGACGATGACCTGGTGCGCGGGACGGAGGTCTTCTCCCGCCGTTCCGTCGCTCACGGGGCGCGGCCCTGGGCGACCGACGACGTGCGGCCTCCGGCGGCCCTGCGCCTGTACGTGGCGACCGTGTCCGAACATTGGGTCCTCGCCAAGGACGGCAGCCCCGACCACCGGGTGCCGGTCGACGTCACCGCCCCGTAGTCCCACCGGGTGGTCATCAATGGAGCCCGTTCGCGGTCTCTTAGGCAACGAACGGTCTCCGACCGTGCAGATTCGCGGGTACGGCGGGCAGCGAGCGGTGTCTGGTCAGATCAGCGTGGTGCCGGCGAGGCCACGCAGGGCGAACGCGGCTCCCAGCACGACGACCACCGTCGCGGTGACCAGCGGCGCGTACCGCACGATGGCGGTGAGCCGTGACCCGGGTCGCAGGGCCAGCCGGCGCTCCGCCTTCTCCCGCAGGCGCATCACGAGCAGGCCGACGACCGCGAGGGTCGCGGCCATGCCGAGCCCGAACGCGACGACGAGCGCGACCCCGAACCAGGCGTGCCCGAGGGCGAGAGCGGCGAGGAACACCAGCAGGGCGGAGGGGCTCGGCAGCAGTCCACCGGCCAGTCCCATCGCGACCAGCCCACGCGCCCCGGTGGCGCGCGTTTCGTGCGAGTGCCCAAGCTCGTGCGGGTGCTCGGGCTCGTGCGGGTGCTCGGGCTCGTGCGAGTGGCTGTGCTCGTGCTCTTCGCTGACCAAGATCCCCAAAGGTGCATGATCGGCGCCGGTCGCTGGGTGAGTCTCGGCTGGTCGTGGCCCCGCCGGGACCAAGATCCCCGAAAGTGCATGATCACCGGCGGGGTGGGGGTGGGCGTGAGGCGTGTGGGTGTGCTGGCCGGGGGCGGTGCCATGGGTGTGGC
>JBOGDX010000502.1:0-2599 GCA_050743225.1 Actinomycetes bacterium
GGTCGGCCTCGTGGTCGGTCGGGCGGTCCACCCGCCGGACTACGAGGTCGCGGTCACCCCTGGGATTCCGTCCTCCCGGAAGGCCGCGACGAACAGCTCGTGGTCGGCGCGGGCCCGTCCCGCGTAGGCGTGGGCGAACGCCACGATGTCTGCCACGAAGTCGTCGACGTCGTCACCGACGGCCTCGGCGACGACGTCCTCCGTCTGGAAGTCGATCAGTGGGGTGTCACCGGCGTCCTTGTCGCTGACGCAGTGCACCTTGGCGGTGGCCCGGCCGAGCTGGTCGACGACCTGCCCGAGGTCGTCGGGCTCCGAGAGCTGCGACCAGTCGAGGTCGGCGTCGTACGGCGAGACCTCTGCCACGACGTACCCCGTGCCGCTCATCTCCGTCCAGCCGAGCCACGGGTCGGCGTAGGCCTGCAGGGCCGACTGCGACACGGCGGTGCGGTGGCCGTGGTGCTGGAAGTACGACCTGGCCTGGGCGTCGTCCACGACCCGGCTCGGCGCAGCGACGTTGCCCTGCTTCATCGACAGCACGATGTCGTTCTCGAGGGCTTGGGTGTGACCCTCCACGAGCAGGTTGTACGCCGGGAGGCCGGCGCTGCCGATCCCGAACCCGGACGAGGCGACCGCGTCCTTGAGCGAGTAGCTGATGCTGCCCATCCGCTTGGACTCGGGGATCGTGCGCAGGTAGGCGTCGTACGCCTTCTCGACCTGGCGACGCTCCCGCCGACCCAGATCGCGCGCCGCGGACCCGTGCCGAAACCGCCGCTGGTAGTCCTCGACGACGGTCATCCGGTCGAGCAGGTCGACGCGGGTCGAGAGCTGGGCCTCCAGCAGCGCCGTCCTCACCGCGCCGGACGCCGTGTCCAGCCGCAACGACCACTCATGGTCGCGGTCGCTCTCGACGAAGTAGTGCACCTGCTCGACGTACGCCCGGATGAACCTGCCGCACAACTCGTCGATGGCCGCGTCTGGCAACGCCTTCTGCCAGCACATGAGGGCCAGGCTGGCGACGAACCGCTTGAGGTCCCACGTGAACGGTCCGAGGTAGGCCTCGTCGAAGTCGTTCACGTCGAAGACGAGCACCCCCTTCCCGTCCATGTAGGTCCCGAAGTTCTCGGCGTGCAGGTCCCCCTGGATCCAGACGCGGCTCGACCGGCCGTCGGCCCAGCGCTCCTTCTCGTGGACCATGTCGGCGTAGAACACGCACGCGCTCCCCCGGTAGAACGCCCACGGGTCGGCGGCCATCTTGCGGAACTTCACCCGGAACGCGTCGGAGTCGGCCTTCATGAGGTCGGCGAACGCGTCGACGAGGGTGTCGACGATCAGGCGCTGGCGCTGCTCGTCGTCCGGCATTCCCGTCCCTTGCCCGGGCGGGTGGCGCGACACACCTCAGCAGCAGGCGGGCTCGACCTGCGGCTCGTCCGTGGGGTCGACCGCGAGAGCTGGGGCGTCCGGGTCCGCGGGGCCGTGGTGGCGCAGGCCGACCAAGGCGACCACGGCGACGACGACGGCGATGACGGCAGCGATCCAGGCGCTGACCTGCATCCCGGTGACGAAGGCGGCCCGGGTGACGTCGAGCAGGTCCGCGGCAACAGCCGGCGGCAGCTGCTCGGCGACACCCACCGCCGCACCGATCGTGTCGCTCGCCGCGGTGGTCGCCTCCGCCGGCACGGCGGCGGGAACGGAGTCGGCGACCTCGTCGCGGTAGAGCGCCACGCCGATGCTGCCGAGGAACGCGATCCCCAACGCGCCACCCAGCTCGGCGCCGGTCTCCGAGACCCCGGAGGCCGCGCCGGCCCGCTCCGGAGGAGCCGACCCCACGATGAGCTCGGTGGTCAGGCCGAAGACCGGCGCGAGCCCGATCGAGATGACCACCGAGCTGACGACGAGCAGCGTCAAGCCGTGCGCCGTCCCGACCTGGGTCATCAGCCCCAGGCCCACGGCCGCGACGGCCAGACCGCCCGCGATGAGGTGCGCGGCCCGGACCCGCTGCACGAGGCGCGGGGCGGCCTGCGAGCCGACGACGAACGCGAGCGCGGACGGCAGGGACCACAGTCCCGCCTCGAGCGGGGACAGGCCCTCGACCAGCTGCAGGTACTGAGCGACGAAGAGGAAGTAGCCGATGGCGACGAAGATGGCCAGGAAGTTGACCGCGAGGGCGGTGTTGAACGCGCGGATGCGGAAGAGCCCAACGTCGATCATCGGGTCCTCGAGCCGCTGCTGCCGGCGCACCCAGAGCGCACCGACGACCAGGCCCGCGACGATCGCAGCGACGGCGGTGGCCGACACCCCCGACTGGGCGATGTCCTTCAGGCCGTAGATGCAGGACAGGACGGCCGCGACCGACATGCCCGCGCTGACCAGGTCGAGGCGCCCGGCGTCCGGGTCGCGGTACTCCGGCAGGACCCGGGGGCCGAGGACCAGCAGGGCCGCCATCACCGGGAGGGCGAGCAGGAAGGCGGACCCCCACCAGAAGAACTCCAGCATCACGCCGCCGATGACCGGGCCGACGGCACTGCCCGCGGAGAAGCTGCCGATCCACACCCCGATCGCCAGCGACCGCTGCTTGGGGTCCTGGAACATGTGGAAGATC
>JBOGDX010000503.1:0-2593 GCA_050743225.1 Actinomycetes bacterium
GAGGTGGCCGTGGCCGGTGTCGTCGGGGCCGCCGCCTACAACGCGACCGCCACGCTGGGCGCCGCGGCGCTGGCCCGTCCGCTCGACGACGTCGGCGAGGTGGTCCCGGCAGCCATCGGCGCCGCGGGGCTGCCCCTCGTGGTGCTGGGCCTGGCGCGGGGAGGCCGTCTCGGCCGGGCCGCCGGCTTCGCTCTGTCGCTCGCCTACCTCGCGTACGTCGTTCTGGTGCTCACCTGACGACGTCCGCCTGAGGCTGCACCAGCAAGACCGTCGGCTTGCCGGCGACCCGGGTCAGCACGACGGTCGCCTCCTCGTCGCCGGACAGGCGGAGCTGGCGTCGCAGCGCCTCGGGCTCGACGGCCGAGCCGCGCTTCTTCACGGTCACCGACCCGACGCCCCGAGCCCGCAGCAGGGTGCGCAGCCGCTTCAGCCCGAACGGCAGGACGTCGGTCACCTCGTAGGACCTCACGAACGGGCTCCGCACGTCCCGCGCAGTGGTGAGGTAGGCGATGGACGCGTCCACCAGCGTGGCGTCCAGAGGCTGCGCCACCTCTGCGACCAGCCCGGCCCGGATCACCGCGCCGTCGGGCTCGTGCAGCCACCGACACACCGGCCCCACGGGCGCGCGTGCCGACCCGTCGCCGGTCACGGTGGCCCCGCCCGGCAGCAGCGTCGCCCGCCGAGGCGCCGGTCCCGCGAGGGGGCCGAACCACAGCCCGCACTCGACGACGTCGCCCCCGACGGACACCCACTCCCCTTCGGCAGACGCTGGCAGCAGGTCGTGCGGGATGCCGGGGGCGAGTTTCGCCCCGGTCGCCGGCACCGCAGCGGCGATCGCCAGCACGGCGTCGAACGGCGGCGAGTACGCCCGCGGGTCGAACGTACGTCCACGGGCGCCGCGCCGCGCCGGGTCCACGAACACCGCCCGCGCGCCACGGAGGTCCATGTCGGCGACCTCGGCGCACCGGACGACGGCGCGGCCGGACAGTCCGAGGGCCACGACATTGGCCCGGGCGACCTCGCAGGTCAGCGGGTCACGGTCCACGCCGGTGACCCGCAGCCCGGCGGCGGCCAGCGCGAGCAGGTCCGCGCCGACACCGCAGCACAGGTCGAGGACCGAGGCGGCTCCTTCACCCGCGTACCGCTGGGCGTGCCGCGCCGCGACCATGGGTCGGCTCGCCTGCTGCAGCCCGTCCTCGGTCAGGAAGAGGCGGTCGGCCAGCTCCCCGAGCTTTCCTCGCGCCCTGGTCCGCAGCCGCGACTGCGTCATGGCCGCCGCGACCAGTGACCCTGCCACCCCCTCACGGCGCAGCGTCGCGGCGAGGGCCAGCGCGGCGGCGGGGTCGTACGGCGGGAGGCGCGCGAGCAGCTCGCGGCCCTCGGGCGTGAGGAGTGCCCGGAACGCCTCGACCTCCGGCGCGCCCATGTCCGGATCATCGCAACCACCTGGTGAAGGTCGCCCGCGGACCTGCCGATGCAGACCCCATGACTGCACCTGTGCTCGACCAGTCGGCCGACCCGGCGACACATGAGGCTGCCGTGCTCGCGGCTGCCGCCCGCGTTGCGGCGCACGTCGCCGGCACCAGCTATGCCGAGGTCACCCTGGGCGCTGCGTCCTGCGCGCACCGGGGATTCGGCACCCACGCCTCCGTCCCGGTGCTCGCCCACGACGGTTCCGAGGTCGGGGTGCTGTGCGCCTACGACGACCGGACCGGAACGGTCGCCGGACCGCTCGTCGAGCTGCTGCGCGACCTCGCCACCCAGGTCGCCTCGCTGGCCGATCTGCGCCGGAGCATGACGTCGCTGGCGCGCGTGACCGGCCGCGACGGCCTCACCGGCCTGGCCAACCGCCGCACCATCGAGCAGGCCATCGCCGCCGCCATCGCCCGGGCCGAGCGCGGCCTGGGAACCCCGTCGGTGGTCGTGGTGGACCTCGACGGCTTCCGGGAGGTCAACGAGACGTTCGGCCACGCGGCCGGCGACACCGTCCTGCGGTCGGTCGCCGACCGGCTGTCCCGCACCGCGCGCGCGGTCGACACCGTCGCCAGGCTGGGCGGCGACGAGTTCCTCGTGCTCCTCGAGAGCACCGGGGGTCCGGGCGCAACGGCGGCCCTGGGCCGGCTGCGCCGCTGCCTGGCGGACGGCTGGGGCGAGGTCACCGGTGGCGCCGCCCGGATCAGCGCCGCGCTGGGGATCACGACCTACCGGCCGGGGGATAGCGTCGCCAGCCTGATCGCCCGCGCGGACGCCGAGATGTACGCCGAGAAGGCCCGCCGGGCCGCTACCGACGGCTGACGGTCGGCATCGGGAACCGGTCCCGCCTCTCCGCTGGCACTCGGGTTGACCGAGTGCCAGGTCTGCCATAGATTCCGTGTTGGCACTCTCGACCCGAGTGTGCCAGCTACAGCTCACGGCAAGGACAGGGCAGTCCGGACCCCGCGACGGCGGACAGCCAGGTCACTTCGCCCCACAGCTCGTGACATCTGTGCGAGAGGGAGTCAGAACGTGACGACGGCCACCAAGGTTGCCATCAAGCCGCTCGAGGACCGCATCGTGGTCCAGCCGTCCGACGCCGAGCAGACCACCGCGTCGG
>JBOGDX010000504.1:0-2591 GCA_050743225.1 Actinomycetes bacterium
ATGCCGGGCTGCACGGTGTAGGTCGGTGGCGAGCCGGCCGCGATGTCTCCCACGACGGGCAGCTGCACTGGCCGGGACTGACCCGCGCCGGCGACGTCGGCGAGCCGCACGGCGTAGCCGTCCACAGACGAGTTGTCGAACATCGGCAGGTCGATCTCGGCGACCACCGGCTCGGACAGGATGCAGCCGTGCGCGTCCAGCAGCTGCAGGTCCAGCGGAGCGATGGCCTCGACCGTGGCGAGGATGTCCGTGAGGTGCTGGTCGACGCTCTTGAGGTCGCTCACGGCCGCAGCCCGTCCTGGACGAACTCGCGCAGCCACGCGCGGAAGTCCGGCCCGAGGTCCTCGCGGTCGCTGGCCAGCCGCACCACGGTCTTGAGGTAGTCGAGACGGTCGCCGGTGTCGTAACGGCGGCCGCCGAAGACCACCCCGTGAACCGGGCCGTACGCCCCGTGCGTGCCGGCTCGCGCCATGTCGTGCAGGGCGTCGGTCAGCTGAATCTCTCCGCCACGCCCGGGGTCGGTCCGGCGGAGGACCTCGAACACACCGGGATCCAGGACGTAGCGGCCGATGACGGCGAGGTCGCTGGGCGCCTCCGCCGCCGGCGGCTTCTCCACGAGATCGGTGACCCGCAGCACTGCTGGGTCGTCCGAGACCGGGACCGGGTCGACGGCCGCACAGCCGTAGAGGTGCACCTGCTCCTGCGGCACGCGCATCAGCGCCACCACGCTGCCGCCGTGGCGCGCCCTGACCTCGAGCATCGTCGTGAGCAGCGGGTCGCGAGGGTCGATGAGGTCGTCGCCCAGCAGCACCGCGAAGGGCTCGTCGCCGACGTGACGCGCGGCGCAGAGCACCGCGTGGCCGAGGCCCCTCGGATCCCCCTGCCGGGTATAGTGCAGGTCGGCGATGACGGCGCTCTCCCGGACCCGGGCCAGCCGGTCGTGGTCACCCTTAGCCTCCAGGGCTGCCTCGAGCTCCCAGTTGCGGTCGAAGTGGTTCTCGATCGCGTTCTTGTTCCGACCGGTCACCAGCAGTACGTCCACGAGGCCGGCCGACACGGCCTCCTCCACGACGTACTGGATCGCCGGCTTGTCGACGACCGGCAGCATCTCCTTCGGTGTTGCCTTGGTCGCGGGCAGGAACCGGGTGCCGAGCCCGGCGACCGTGACGACGGCCTTGGTCACCCCGGCGTCGGCGCACATGCCATCGACCCTAACGGGACCGACCTCACCCTCCCGGGACGTGCCAGCGGTCGCGGCCCTCTGCCTTTGCGACGTACAACGCCTTGTCCGCCGCGCGCATCAACGTCGCAGGGCTCGACCCGTGGTCGGGGAACGCAGCCCCGCCGATCGAGACCGTGACGTTCAGCGGCTCGTCGCCGTCGTGCTGGAACGGCGCCCGCCGGACGGCGACGCAGATGCGCTCGGCCAGCTGGGCCGCGCCATCCACCGTCGTCTCCGGCAGCACGACGACGAACTCCTCGCCGCCGTAGCGCGCGAACGTGTCGACCTCGCGGATCTGCTCCTGCACCCGGTGCGCCAGCTCGCGCAGCACCGTGTCGCCGCGCGCGTGGCCGTACGTGTCGTTGACCGCCTTGAAGTGGTCGAGGTCGAGCATCAGCACGGCCAGCGGCCGATCGAACCGGGTGGACCGCTCGATCTCGCGGGCGAGGCTCATCGAGAGGTAGCGGAAGTTCCACAGCCCGGTGAGCGCGTCGGTCGTCGACAGGCGCTGTGCCTCCTGGTGCAGCATCACGTTGTCGATGGCGATGCTGGCCTGGCCCGCCAGCGTGCCCAGGGCGTCCTCGTCGGCGGACTCGAACGGCCGACCGTCGGGCCGGTCGTAGAGGGCGACGACGCCGATGACCGTGCCCATGCTGCGCAGCGGCACGGCGAGCACGTTGCCCCGCGACGGCTCGAGGTCGGTCGGCTCGAGCTCCTCCGGCCCGGACCGCAGCCGGCCACGCACCGGCGCGCCCGACGACACGACGCGCCCGAGCACCCCCACGCCGGGCGTCACCACGGCAGGGGGGACCAGCCCGGTCTCGTCGAGACCCTGCTCGCCGACGAGCTGCAGCTGGTCGGCCGACCGGTACAGGACAACGCCCGCCCGACTGTCCAGCGTCACGAGCGCCGTCTCGAGCACCACCTGAAGGAGGCCGTCGAGGTCGTGGGTGCTGCTCAGGGCGTCGCCGATCCGCTCGAGGCTGTCCCGCAGCTCCTCGCGGCTGCGTTCGAGCTCGCGCAGGCTGCGCCGCAGCTCGTCGGTCATCTGGTTGAAGGCGCTGCCGAGCCGACCGGCCTCGCCCTCGTCGCCGGTCGTGCTGATCGCGGTGTCCAGGTCACCCTTCGCGACGCGTTCGGCCGCCTCGGTCAACCGGGTGAACGGCTGGCTGAGCCCGCGGGCCACGACCGTGACGAGCAGCCCGGCGGCTGCGGCGCCGGCGATCACGATGACCACGAGCAGCAGGGTCTGCGAGCCGTCCTGCCCATCGCGTACGGCGACCGCGACCGTGTAGGGCACGCCGCGGCTCGGCGGCTCGGCGTGGACGGTCCAGCCCTCGACGTCCACCGTGCCGCTGCGGCCGGCGAC
>JBOGDX010000505.1:0-2586 GCA_050743225.1 Actinomycetes bacterium
GATGCGCACCGAGCCGCCGCCGTCGTTGCCGTGGGCGAGCGGGGCGAGGCCGGCCGCGACCGCCACGGCCGCCCCGCCGCTCGACCCGCCGGCCATCAGCGCCGCGTCCCAGGGGGAGCGCGCCGGGGGCGCGACCTCCGACTCGGTGTAGCAGGGGAGGCCGAACTCGGGTGCGTTGGTCTTGCCCAGCAGGACCGTGCCCGCGTCCCGCAGCCGCGTCACGACGTGGTCGTCCAGGTCGGGCACGTGGTCGGCGAACGCCGCGCTGCCGAACGTGGTGCGGATCCCCCGGGTCAGGTTGAGGTCCTTGACCGGCACGGGTACGCCGTGCAGGGGACCGCGCGGGCCAGTTGTCCGCAGCTCCCGCTCCAGGCCGCTGGCCTGCTCGCGAGCCACGTCGGGGGTGAGCGTGACGAAGGCGCCGAGGTCGCCGGAGAGCCGCGCGCACCGCTCGAGGTAGTGCTCGGCCAGCTCGACCGGCGACACCTCGCGCTGGGCGACGGCAGCGCCCACCTCCAGCGCCGTCAGGTCGTGCAGCTCGGCCACGAAAAGACCCTAACGAGCGACCTCGCGGGCACCCTGCGTCGTCAGTAGCTCGCGCAGCGGAGTTATTACAGCGTTGGCCTTCCCATCGTGAGACGGGTCACATACCGTGCGCGGAGGTCATTTCATCTACAAGGAGCGACATGGTCACATCGCCACGCCGGGCGGCACTCGCCATGGCTGCCGCCGCCGGGCTCGTCCTGGCAGTCCCGGGCCTCGCGTCCGGCCACCCCGGACACGACATCAGCTCAGACGGCGCGGTGAGCGCCGAGGATGAGAGCCGCAACGCCCACCAGCACGGTGAGACCGGCGGGCATCTGCCTGCCAGCTCCACGGACAACATCGACGTGGTCAGCAAGCTCAAGCTCAAGAACGTGGTCCCCGAGAAGATCGCCGACGTCGGTGTGCTCGGCGACTACGCATACCTCGCTGCCTGGGGCGTCGTCACCTGCAAGAACAACGGCGTCCACGTGGTGAACATCGCGGACGTGGAGAACCCGAAGGAGGTCGCCTTCATCGGCTCGAAGGAGGGCAGCTACCCGGGCGAGGGCATCCAGGCCCTGCCGATCAGCACCCCCGCCTTCACCGGCGACATCCTCGTGAGCAACAACGAGAAGTGCAACGACAAGACCGGCTTCGGCGGCCTGAACATCTACGACGTCACGAACGCGGAGCACCCGACGCCGCTTGCCGAGGGCATCGGCGACTTCACCGTCAACGGGCAGGGCAAGAAGGCCGCCAACGAGATCCACAGCGTCTTCGCCTGGGACGCGGGCGACAGGGCCTACGCCGTCATCGTGGACAACGAAGAGGGCACCGATGTCGACATCATGGACATCACCAACCCGAAGAAGCCGTTCCTCACCGCCGAGTACGACCTGGACCAGAAGTTCCCGCAGATCGTCCAGGCGGCGCCGAAGAACCTGGTGGAGATCTTCCTGCACGACATGGTTGTCAAGGAGATCGCCGGGCGTCAGGTCATGCTGCTGTCCTACTGGGACGCCGGCTACGTCAAGCTGGACGTGACCGACGTGAAGAACCCGGTCTACTTGGGCGACACCGACTTCACCAACCCCGACCCGGAGGCGGCCGAGAGCGGCCTGGCCGTTCCGCCGGAGGGCAACGGCCACCAGGCCGAGTTCACCCTCGACAACCGGTACGTCATCGGCGCCGACGAGGACTTCGGTCCCTACGCGCTGCAGGCCCGCAACGTCGACGACGGGACGGATATCACTGCCAGCCAGGGCAGCGGCACGAAGCAGCTCAAGCAGGGGGAGACCATCACTGGCCAGTCGGTCTTCTTCGGTCGCGGCTGCAACGGTGACCCATCGGCTGGGGCAGGCGGCGCCGGCACACAGATCGCCGTCGTCGAGCGCGGTCTGTGCACCTTCACGGAGAAGGTCGCGAACGTGATCAACGCCGGCGGCTACGAGGCGGTCCTCATCTTCAACCGGACCGGCACGGACGCCTGCAACGAGTCGCTGGGAATGAGTGTCGAGGGCGACATCCCGACCTTCGGCGTGGCGCCGCGGGGCCAGGGCTTCGCCATCTTCGACCAGGCGTACGACAACGCAGCTTGCCTCGCGGGGACCGGGCCGGCGTCGCTGCCAGTGGCGCCGGGAACCACGGGCGACACGCTGACATTCGCGTCGACCTTCGACGGCTGGGGCTACGTGCACCTGTACGACAACTCGGGCGGAAAGATGGCCGAGCTGGACACCTACGCCATCCCGGAGGCGCACGACCCGGCCTTCGCCACCGGGTTCGGCGACCTGTCAGTCCACGAGGTTGCGACCTCGCAGCAGGTGGACAACCGGCTCTACTTCTCGTACTACTCGGGCGGCTTCCGGGTGGCCGAGATCGAGAACAACGAGATCGTGGAGAAGGGCCACTACATCGACGCCGACGGCAACAACTTCTGGGGCGTGCAGGTGTTCGAGAAGGACGGGCAGGAGTACGTCGCAGCCAGCGACCGTGACCACGGCCTGTGGATCTTCAAGTACAACGGCTGACTCAGCAGCCACCCGGAGGGCCGGCCCATTC
>JBOGDX010000506.1:0-2576 GCA_050743225.1 Actinomycetes bacterium
ATCATGCTCGACGCGGACCTACGGCACGATGGGCCCCGTGAGCGCGACCGGCCGCAAGCTGCACCGTGCCGCGCGCGTCGAGGACCGCCTCCACGCCGTCCTCGAGCGATGGCTCCGGAGCCGGGGGTGGGCGCCTCGTGTCGTCGCCTACACCGGGTACGGGGCCGACGGATGGGTGCGCGTGCTCGCACGGGTGTTGCTGGCCCCGCCCGGCACCCCGCCCGGCGAGCTCCGCCTCGGACGCGGCTGGCGACGGTTCCTCACCGCCACCGCGGCGGGAGTGGCCGTCATGGTCGACGTGGCCGGCCGCCGGCACGAGGTCACCAGCGACCGCACCGGCTACATCGACGTCGTGCTGGCCGCGGACCTGCCGCCGGGCTGGGCGCAGGCACAGCTCGTGGCAGACGGGAGAACCGGCTCGACCGCTCGCCTGCGGATCGTCGACCCGTCCGGCGGGCTGGGTGTCATCAGCGACATCGACGACACGGTGATCGTCACCGCCCTGCCGCGCCCGCTGCTCGCAGCCTGGAACACCTTCGTGCGGCACGAGACGACCCGCCACCCGGTCCGCGGCATGGCGTCGCTGTACCGCGAGATCGAGCGGCGCCACCCCGACGCACCGTTCGTCTACCTGTCGACAGGTGCCTGGAACGTGGCGCCCGTGCTCGAGCAGTTCCTCGCCCGGCACTCCTACCCGCCGGGCCCGCTGCTGCTGACCGACTGGGGCCCGACCGCCGACGGGTGGTTCCGCTCCGGCCGGGAGCACAAGCGCCGCGAGCTCCGGCGCCTCGTCGACGAGCTGCCACACATCCGCTGGCTGCTGGTCGGCGACGACGGCCAGCACGACCCGGAGCTCTACGCCGAGGCGGCCGAGGCAGCCCCGGACCGGATCCGAGCCGTCGCGATCCGCCAGCTGAGCCCCACCGAGCAGGTGCTCACCCACGGAACTCCGGAGCCCATCCACGAGAGAGGCACCGCGCGCAGTGCCACCCGCCCCCACGCCGAGGTCCGGGCCCCGGACGGCTTCGGACTGCTGGCCGGCCTGCGCTCCCGCGGCATCCTCCGCGGCTGAGCCGTCGCGTCGCCCGCACCGGGCGGGGGCACAGATTGGCCCGCCACCACGGCCTGGGGGGTTGGCGCGGTGACGGGCGCGACCAACACGGTCGCAGGTGCCCGTGTCCCTGTCATTCAGCCACGCCGCGACGGTGCCGATGGTTCGTGTCGGGACCGGCCGCTCGAGGGGTGCGGCCGGTCCCCCCCGACCGACCGCGACACCCCGTGCGCGTCCGGTCACTCAGGTGGCCTTGCCGCCTGCCCTCGGTCGTCCTAGCGTCGCAACTGGGCGCGAGCTAGGGGCGGGATCATGGGCTTGAAGGTTGAGCGGTTCGCACGCAGCAGCCGGCTCCAGCTGATCCCGCAGCAGGACGCCGGCGCCATGCACAAGTACGCACCGGGCAGCATCGCCGACGACCGGGCCCGACAGGTGCACACCGCAGCGTTGGAGCTGCAGCGACGCGCGGTCCGCCTCGCCCCCGAGCACCGGCGCACGGAGCGCCGTCGCCGGCGCGGTCGCCGCACGCGTCGGATCTTCCTGCTGCTCGTGCTGCTAGCTACCGCCGTTGCGGCAGCCTGGCTCCTGCTGCCGTCGCGGACGCTCGAGGCGCTCCAGATCTGACACCCCGGGGCGGGTTCCGACCCGACTGGCGGCGCCGCGCTGTCCCTGACCCCGTGGGGGCGGAGCGCGGCGCCTGTGCGCCATGCTGCCAGCGCCGCGCGGCCCGTCCAGGGTCCGTTCCGGCGACCCGTCACGACGCAGCGTGCCGGTCCCCGTACGCGGCGGAGCCAAAGCGTCGCGCGGTGCCGACCCGGTCGGCTGTTCGGTGCGCCACCTGCGGCCGATCGGCGGTCCACCCGCGGCTGATCGGTGATCCGTCTGCGTACGAATGGCCGATGGAAATGCGCCGCGTGCAGGTCCACGGTGGGTGCGTCGGGTGGACTCCAGAGGGGTCGCTGGTGGGGGACTCTCCACACCGATTCGCCGGGGGGAAGCGGCCCGCGACGTCCAGGGGGGTGCGGACGACGCGGGCCTGGCCGCGGCCACCGGGGGGCCAGGCCGCGGTTGGCTAACACAGTCATCCCGTCGGCCGCAGCGGTCAATGCCTGCTTTCCGGTTGCCTGCTTTCCGGCTGGCTGCCTTCCGGCTGGTCGGTAGTCGTGCCCACCTGTCGCAGGCCCAGCTCGATGACGACGCCGGTGCGCAGCTGGTCGCGCCAGTGCAGTCGGCGGACCACCACACCCGAGGCGGTCGTGTAGCGCACCAGCGCACGGACCCGTCCCGTGTCGTGGTACTCCCACTGGATGACGCCGGGCAGCCAACGACCGTCGTCCTCGACGAAGACGGCCTCCCCCAGCGGCACCGCAGCCCCCAGACACGATGGCGGCGCCGCGCGTTCCCTGGCCCCCGGCGAGAGCGGAGCGCGGCGCCTCGAGCGCATGGTGACACCTCGAGTGCCGGACGTCGGGATAGATCGTCGAAATGCCGCGCTGCGCGTACGGCGCCTCACGCGGAGTGAGGT
>JBOGDX010000507.1:0-2557 GCA_050743225.1 Actinomycetes bacterium
CGCCTGGACCGCGGTGCGGTCGTGGCTGACCGAGCTGCTCACCCACGAGGGCTACCGGGAGCTCGTCGAGAGCCACCTGCTGCCAGCCGGCGAGGTGAGCCTGCGGCTGCCGTTCGAGGTGGCCGACTATGTCGACTTCTACTCGTCGCAGCACCATGCGGAGAACGTCGGCCGGATCTTCCGGCCCGACGGCGAACCGCTCACGCCGAACTGGCGGCACATCCCCATCGGCTACCACGGGCGGTCCGGCACGGTCGTCGTTTCGGGCACCGACGTGGTGCGGCCGGGCGGCCAGCGCAAGCCACCGGCTGAGCGCGTACCGACGTACGGCCCCTCGGTCCGGCTCGACATCGAGGCGGAGGTCGGTTTCGTCGTCGGCGTGCCGTCCACCCATGGGGTGCCCGTCGGCGTCGACGGCTTCCGTGAGCACGTGTTCGGCGTCTGCCTGGTCAACGACTGGAGCGCCCGAGACATCCAGGCGTGGGAGTACGTCCCGCTGGGGCCGTTCCTGGGCAAGTCCTTCGCGACGTCCGTGTCGGCCTGGGTCGTGCCCCTGGACGCGCTGGAGGACGCGCGGGTGCCGGGGCCGCCGCAGGACCCGGAGGTGCTGCCCTACCTGCGGCGCGAGGAGCCCTGGGGACTGGACATCTCCCTCGAGGTGTCGTGGAACTCCACGGTGGTGTCGCGACCGCAGTTCGCCGGCATGTACTGGACACCCGACCAGCAGCTCGCGCACCTCACCGCGAACGGGGCGTCGCTGCGCACCGGAGACCTGTACGCGTCGGGCACCGTGTCCGGCGCGGCACGCGACCAGACGGGGTCGTTCCTCGAGCTGTCGTGGAACGGCACCGTACCGGTCGCCCTGGCCGACGGCTCGACCCGGACATTCCTCGAGGACGGGGACGAGGCGTCGATCACCGCCTCGGCGCCTGGCGCCGACGGCACGCGCATCGGCTTCGGGCCGGTGGTCGGGCGGGTGCTGCCGGCCGCGCGCGGTGCGACCGCTCCATGATCGGAGACGACGCGGGGTCTCTAGCCCGCGAAGGGCCTCCGACCATGGGCGGACGACCGGGTCAGGTCACTCGAAGAGGTCCTCGAAGAAGGACTTGCGGCGCTTGTGCGGCTTGTGGCCGTACCCCTGCCCGCCGTGCCCGCCGTACTGCTGCTGCTGGTACTCCGGCTGCTGCTGCCGGTACTGCTGCTGCTGCTGGTACTGCTGCGGCTGCTGCGGCGGAGGTGCCGGCGCCTCCCCGCTGTCGCCGCTATGGAAGCGGGTGTCGGCGTCCACGAGCCGCTCGAGCTCACCGCGGTCGAGGAAGATGCCGCGGCACTCCGTGCACTGGTCGACGGTGACGCCGCTGCGCTCGTAGCTGCGCATGGCGCCCTGGCACTTGGGACAGGTCAGATCCATGCCAGAACCGACGACCCGGGGCGCCGACCGGTTCCCGACACGGTCACGGCGACTTCAGCAGGCGTACGGACGCCTCAGCAGGCGTGCCCGCATCCTGTCGTGTCCGCCCGCCTGCCATACGTGGTCGAATCCGCGGAGGGGACGGCCCGTCAGAGGTTGCCGCGGCGCTCTTGTTCGCGCTCGATGGCCTCGAACAGCGCCTTGAAGTTTCCCTTGCCGAACCCGAGCGACCCGTGGCGCTCGATCAGCTCGAAGAACACCGTCGGCCGGTCGCCGATCGGCCGGGTGAAGATCTGCAGCAGGTAGCCGTCCTCGTCCCGGTCGACCAGGATCCCGCGCCGCTGCAGCTCCTCGATCGGGACCCGGACCTCGCCGATGCGCGCCCGCAGCTCGGGGTCCTCGTAGTAGGAGTCGGGGGTCGCGAGGAACTCGACACCCTCGGCCCGCATCACGTCGACGGTGCGCAGGATGTCGTTGGTGGCCAGCGCCAGGTGCTGGGCGCCCGGTGCCTGGTAGAACTCGAGGAACTCGTCGATCTGCGACTTCTTCTTCGCGACCGCCGGCTCGTTGAGCGGGAACTTGACGCGGTGGTTGCCGTTGGCCACGACCTTCGACATCAGCGCGGAGTAGTCGGTGGCGATGTCGTCGCCGATGAACTCCGCCATGTTCACGAAGCCCATGACCTTGTTGTAGAAGGTCACCCATTCGTCCATCTGGCCGAGCTCGACGTTGCCGACGACGTGGTCGAGCGCCTGGAACAGCCGCTTCGGCGCACCGTCCCGCTTGGTGTAGCCCGACGAGCGCTCGACGTACCCGGGCAGGTAGACGCCGTGGTAGCGGGACCGGTCGACCAGCGAGTGCCGGGTCTCGCCGTACGTCGCGATGACCGCGACCCGGACGATGCCGTGCTCGTCGCTGACGTCGTGGGGGTCCTCGATGATCCGCGCCCCCTGGGCTCGGGCATGGTCGACGCACCGGTCGACGTCAGGCACCTCGAGGGAGATGTCGAGCACCCCGTCGCCGTGGGCGCGGTGGTGGTCCAGCAGCGGGCTTGCCGGGGCGACGCCGCCCTTGACGACGAAGCGGCACGAGCCGCTCTTGAGCACGAAGGCCTTGTGGTCGCGGTTTCCGGTCTCGGGTCCGGAG
>JBOGDX010000508.1:0-2557 GCA_050743225.1 Actinomycetes bacterium
GCGTCGCTCGCGAGACGGCCGGACTCGGCCACGACGGTCCCGTCGGGGCCGACGAGAGCGGCATAGTCGCCGTACCCGCTGTCGACCACGACGTCCACCGCCGCCTGCGGCGTGGTCGCGGCCGCCGCCAGCACGGCACTGCGGGCGGCCACCCCCAACAGCCGGCAGTCGTCGGCCACCTCGGCAGCCGCCGCCGCGGCGGCCGACTCGACCGACCCGCTGACCCGGTCGGACCGCGCGTCGGGCACGACGACCAGGAGCACGAGCCCGCCCACGATGAGCGGGACGAGGAAGAGGCCGCCGAGGACGAGCCAAAGTCGGGTGCGAAGGCTCACTCGTCACCCTCCCTCTCGCCTCTGGCGGGCCCGCCGGCCGGTCCGCAATGTCGTCTCGCTCCGGCGGTCCGACCCGCCGGGCTGGAATGCTCTCACCGTGGAGGCGACGACGGGGCCGACCAAGGCGGACCTGCGTGCCAGGGTTATGTCCGCGCGCCGGGTCGCCGGGCCTGACCAGCGGCGCGAAGCCGCCGCGCGTGCCACCCGGTTCCTGCTGGACCTCCCGGACCTCCTGGCCGCGCGGTGCGTGGCCGCCTACTACTCCATCGGCAGCGAGCCGTCGACCGCTGAACTGCTGGCCGAGCTCCGGTCGAGGGACGTGCGCGTGCTGCTTCCCGTGCTGCGGGACGACCTCGACCTGGACTGGGCAATCTACGACCAGGCCCGTCCGCTCGTCCCCGGCGGGCGGGGGTTGTGGGCTCCCGGAGGTGACCGGCTGGGCCCGCAGGCGATCGCGGACGCAGACCTGGTGGTGGTGCCCGCGCTCGCCGTCGGCCGCGACGGCACCCGCCTGGGCCGGGGTGGCGGGTCCTACGACCGCGCGCTGGCCAGGGTGCCGGGCGCGCGCCCGGTGGTGACGATGTTGTACGACGGGGAGCTCCTGCCCGACGTACCCGCGGAGCCGCACGACCGGCGCGTCGACGTGGTCGTGCTCCCATCGGGCGTGCAACGACTGCGACCGGACCCCGGATGAGCGTCGAGCACCTCGACCTCCTGCTGCTCGCCGGGTCGGTCGTCCTGCTGGTGTCGATCGCGGCGGTGCGCCTCGCGGTCGGCAGCGGCCTGCCGACGCTGCTGCTGTACCTCGGCCTGGGCATCGTGCTCGGCGAGGACGTGCTCGGCCTGGACTTCGACGACGCAGAGCTGGCCCGGGCGCTGGGCTACGCCGCGTTGGTGGTCATCCTGGCCGAGGGTGGCCTGACCACGCCCTGGCGCAGCATCCGGCAGGTCGTCCCGGCGGCCGCGTCGCTGGCAGTCGTCGGCACCACGGCCTCCGTGCTCGTCGTCGCCGGCGCGGCCCGGCTGCTGCTCGACATCGGGTGGCAGGAGGCACTGCTGATCGGGGCGGTGCTGTCGCCGACCGACTCCGCGGCCGTGTTCTCCGTGCTGCGCCGGGTGCCGCTGCCGCCGCGGCTGGCCGGGCTGCTCGAGGCGGAGTCCGGCTTCAACGACGCGCCGGTGATCATCCTGGTCGTCGCGCTGGCCGGAGCGTCGGCGCCCACGTGGTGGGAGCTGCTCCTGCTGATCGGCTACGAGCTGGCGGTGGGCGCCGCGGTCGGCCTCGCCGTCGCCGTCGCCGGCGCGTGGGGTGTGCGGCGGATCGCGCTGCCGGCCTCCGGGCTCTACCCGATCGCGGTGATGGCGCTGTGCGTCGCGGCGTACGGCGCGGCCGCGGTCATCCACGCCAGCGGGTTCCTCGCCGTCTACCTCGCGGCGCTCGTCCTGGGCAACGCGCGGCTGCCGCACCGGCCGGCGACCCGCGGGTTCGCCGAGGGCATGGCCTGGCTCGCGCAGATCGGGCTGTTCGTGATGCTGGGCCTGCTCGCCACGCCGTCCGAGCTCGGGCCGTCGATCCTGCCGGCGCTCGGCATCGGCCTCGCCCTGCTCGTCGTGGCCCGGCCGCTGTCGGTTGTCGTGTCGCTGGCGCCGTTCGGGACGCGGGCGGAGGGGAGCGTCCCACCCGGTGACTCGGCCGCAGACGAGGAGGGCTGGCTGCGGCGGCGGTTCCCGACCACCTGGCGCGAGCGAGCCCTGCTCTCCTGGGCGGGTCTGCGCGGAGCGGTGCCGGTCGTGCTGGCGACGGTTCCCGCCGAGGATGACGTGTTCAACCTCGTGTTCGTGCTCGTCATCGTCTTCACGATCGTCCAGGCGCCGACACTCCCCGCGGTCTCGCGCCGACTCGGGGTGGCGGCCGCGGACGAGGCCCAACCGCTGGACATCGAGTCCTCGCCGCTGATCCGCCTCGACGCCGACCTGCTGCAGGTGCACGTCCAGCCGGGTTCACGGCTGGCCGGTGTCGAGGTGGTCGAGCTGAGCCTGCCGGAGGGCGCCGCGGTCACGCTCGTGGTGCGTGGCGGGCGGGCCTTCGTGCCCCGACCGAGTACGCCGGTGCAGGCCGGCGACGACCTGATCCTCGTCGCGACCGACGCCGTCCGCGGTGACGTGGAGCGCCGCCTCCGGGCGGTCTCGACCGGCGGCCGGCTGGCCGACTGGCACCAGCC
>JBOGDX010000509.1:0-2556 GCA_050743225.1 Actinomycetes bacterium
GCGCTGGACCGTCGACCCCGGCACCCGCCGCCTGCTCGACCGCGGCGCCCGCCGCTACCGGCCCACCGGGCGGCTGCGGGCCCACCTGCTGGCCGCGCACGGCCGGTGCGGGTTCCCCGGCTGCGACCGGCCGGCCGAGCTCTGCGACTGCGACCACACCGTGACCTTCCGCCGCGGCGGCACGACGACCGTGGTCAACCTCGGTCCGCTGTGCCGCCAGCACCACAACGCCAAGACCAATGGCGGCTGGCGGCTGCACGTCGACCCCGACACCGGGGTCAAGACCTGGACCAGCCCGCTCGGCAAGACCTACACCAAGGGCACCGACCCCATCCTCGAGTGAGGCGGGCGAGCGACACGGAACACGGCAGGCGCCCAGGTTTCTCGGTGGTCGCTGCGTCGGCCGATCATCCAGGATGTCGGGTTGTGGATGGCGCACGCCCGGACTTCGGGCCCCGGGAGATCGAGGATCGGGAGATCGAGGCTCGGGAGATCGTGCGTCGGCGGGTCGTGCGTTCGGGGTATGACGCGATCGGCGAGCGGTACCACGACTGCTCGCATCGCAACCCCACGCGGCTGGGGATGGTGCAAGGAGTTCTCGACCGCTTGCCCGCCGGCAGCACCGTGGTGGACCTGGGCTGCGGTCCGGGTGACCCGGCAACGCGGCTGCTCGCCGAGCGGCATCGAGTGCTCGGCGTCGACCTGTCGATGTCCCAGCTGCGCATCGCGCGTCGACTGGCTCCGACATCCGGCCTCGTCCAGGCCGATCTGCTCGACCTCGCCCTGGCGCCGCGCTCCGTGGACGCCGTCGTGTCGTTCTACGCCCTCGGGCACCTCCCGGCCCACGCCCACCAGCCGCTGCTGCGTCGGATCGCCGGCTGGCTGCGACCCGGCGGCCTGCTCGTGACCAGCGCACTCTTGACAGCCGGCGACGCCGTGGAAGACGACTGGCTCGGCGTGCCGATGTTCTTCGGAGGCATCGGAGCGCAAGCCACCCTGGAGGCCGCGGCCAATGCGGGGCTGATGGTGGAGCACGCGGTCGAGATCCCCGAGGACGAGGGTGACGGCAGGACCGTCGCCTTCCTCTGGCTGACCGCGACCAAGCCGCTCAGCAAGTGAGCGCCGCTTCCCGACGTACGTCCCGCCCAGCGATGCGGACGACCGTCGCCGACGAGTTGTCCTCCTCGTCCGCCTCGCGCAGGAGGTCGAACGGGTCGACCTCGATGCGCAGGCAGTAGACGTCGTCGATGAACCCCCGGGGGAGCGCGAGCCGCTGCCCGGCGAGGGAGGCGTCGTAGCGGTCAGCCCACCCGACGCTGATCCCCTGGCGGCGGTTGCGGGCACATTCGGCGTACGTCCGCCGGTGCCGCTCCGACGCGCCCTTGAGCGGCTCGCTGTCGCGCAGGCAGAAGCTCACCTTGTCCCGCGACACGATGGGCTCGGTGGTACCGACCGGGGTCAGGGCGTAGCCGGCGGAGGAGTCGAAGTGCCAGTGGTCGTGCAGGGGGTGGAACACCATGCAGGCGCCTGGCAGCGCGACCGTCTCGCGGTCCGCCCGGCGGTCGAACGCGCCGTCGGCATCCGCGTCGAGGTAGACCCGCTGTTCGACGTAGCGCTGGCCCGGGGGACAGGTCTCGACGGGTACGGGCGAGACCTGGAGCGGGCCGGCGCCGGCGTTGGTCAGGACCGAGGCGAAGCGCAGCACCCGCCGGTCGCCCCGACCCGCAAGGCCCATCTCCTCGGCGGGGAGGACACGCATGTTCGGCATGAGCGCAGTCGGCGGCAACCGGTCGGGCTTCGTGCTGGTGGTCTGCTGCACGGATGGCGACGTGGTGGCCGGAGACGGGGTGGCTTGCTCCGGGTCGCCCGCGGCCACGACCGCTGTGAGTGCTGCGGCCACGCCGACGGCCGCGGCGCCTGCAAGCAGCCACAGGTGGTCGCGGGAGCCGGGTCGCGCGTTGGTTGTCACCTCAACCGCAGGGGAGCACGTGCGGGCCGACTCGTCCAGCCAGACGTGGGTTACAAGGGGGTCACGGTCACTCGTGCGGCGCAACAGGGCGCTTGCTGTCCCGGCGTCCCAGGGTCACTCCGAGGCTGGCCAGGCTGACCAGGGCGAGCGCCAGGAGCTCGCGCCCGCCGAGTCGCTGGTCGAGCACCGCCAGGCCGGCCAGGGCCGCCGCCGCGGGTTCCAGGCTCATCAGGACACCGAAGACCCTGGTCGGGATCCGCCGTAGCGCCGACAGCTCGAGGCCGTACGGGATGATCGAGGACAGCAGCGCGACCGCGACACCGGCGATGAGAGCGGACGGGACCGTGAACGCGCGCGAGGCACCCTCCGCCCCGAACGGAAGGGCCAGGACCGCTCCCACGAGGAGCGCGACGGCCAGGCCGTCCACGCCCGGTACGAGCCGCCCCACGCGAGCGCTGGCCAGGATGTAGCCGGCCCAGCACAGCCCGGCCAGCAGCGCCAGCGCCAGCCCGGCGAGCTGGACCTCGTCGTCGCCTGCGTCGAGGCCGAGCAGCGCGACGCCAGCACCCGCCAGCACCACCCAGAGC
>JBOGDX010000510.1:0-2552 GCA_050743225.1 Actinomycetes bacterium
CCTATCCGCTGTGCGCGCAGGAGACTTGAGAAGGGCTGTCCCTAGTACGAGAGGACCGGGACGGACGAACCTCTGGTGTGCCAGTTGTTCCGCCAGGAGCACGGCTGGTTGGCTACGTTCGGAAGGGATAACCGCTGAAAGCATCTAAGCGGGAAGCTCGCTTCAAGATGAGGTCTCCCACAGGGTTACCTGGTAAGGCCCCCAGTAGACGACTGGGTTGATAGGCCGGAGGTGGAAGTGCGGCAACGCATGGAGCTGACCGGTACTAATAGGCCGAGGACTTGACCACAAAACTTCTCTCCCGGTTCGGGAGAGTGCTACGCGTCCACTGTGCGGTTCCCGAGATGCGGTCGGGAACGACCTCGACATCTCCATAGAGTTTCGGCGGCCATAGCGAGAGGGAAACGCCCGGCTCCATTCCGAACCCGGAAGCTAAGCCTCTCAGCGCCGATGGTACTGCGCGGGGGACCGCGTGGGAGAGTAGGACGCCGCCGGACATTCTTTCGTCAAGGGTCATCCCGTCCGGGGTGGCCCTTGACGCATGTTGGGAGAACGCGTGACAGACCCGGATCGGGGAATGCCCGAGCGTCGCGGCGGTCGGGGAGCAGGTGGCTCGCGATCAGCGAGATCCGGCCCGAGATCACCGGAGTCCGGGCGGCCCCGGTCCGCTGCCAAGCGATCCGGTGGCCCCCGCTCGGGCCGCGTCAGCGGCGATGCCGGGCGCGCGTCACGCCCTGACCGACGCGAAGCCGGTGCCCGCCCGTCGGACGGTCCTGCCGGCCGAGCCGGGTCGTCGCGGCCGCGCCAGGTCGAGCCGGCGCTGCCCGACGACGTGACAGGTGCCGAGCTCGACCGCTCCGTCCGCTCCGAGCTGACCTCACTGTCGAGGATCAACGCCGAGGCGGTCGCCCGGCACCTCGTGATAGCCGGCCGGCTGCTGGACGAGGACCCCGAGGCTGCCTACGCGCACGCGGTCGCCGCTCGCGACCGGGCGGGCCGGGTCGGCGCGGTCCGGGAGGCTGCCGGCCTCACCGCGTACTACACCGGTCGTTACGCGGAGGCGTTGGCCGAGCTGCGGGCGGCCCGCCGGATCAGTGGCGACCAGAGTTTGCTCCCCGTCATGGCCGACTGCGAGCGCGGGCTCGGCCGACCCGAGCGGGCGCTGGCGATGGTGTCGAGCCCCGAGACCAAGGCGCTGGACGCCAGCGGCCGGGCGGAGATGCTGATCGTCGCATCCGGTGCTCGTCGCGACATGGGCCAGGCCGATGCCGCTGTGCTGCTCCTGCAAGGACCGGAACTGCGCCCCGGCCGCCGCAAGGCCTGGTCGGCCCGCCTGTTCTACGCGTACGCGGAGGCGCTGCGAGACGCCGGTCGGGATGCCGAGGCACTGCAGTGGCTCGCGCACGCCGCCGAGGCGGACGAGCACGGGGAGACGGACGCCGCCGAGCGACTGTCGCAGGTCGGCGGTGTCACCTTCCTGGACCCGCAGGACGACGCCTAGGCGCGCCGGGTCGCCCCGCCCGTCCACAGGAGGAGCAGCAGCCCCCTCCGTCCACAACCGGCTCCTCGGGCCGGTGTGGGGCGCTTGCCTCCGATCATCCTGGACGCACGGGCCCGGTCCCTGGCCCGTCCAGCGCCCGCGAGGAGGTCCGCACGTGCCGACGACCCGCAGCCGAGCTCAACCCGGCGCCGACCCGGTCACCCACGCGAACGAGGTCCGCCTCGTCGGCCGACTCGCCGCGGAGCCGGTGCGCCGTGAGCTCCCGAGCGGTGACGTGCTGGTGTCCTTCCGCCTGGTCGTCCAGAGGCAGACCACGACGCGAGGCGCCTCCGCGGCGGGCTCGACCTCCCGCTCGCCGACCGTGGACGCCATCGACTGCGCGGCCTGGCGCAAGGACGTCCATCGCAGCCTGGGCAGGGCCGCCCCCGGGGACGTCCTCGAGGTCGAGGGTGCCCTGCGGCGACGGTTCTGGCGCAGTGCCGGGGGCGCCGCCAGCCGCAGTGAGGTGGAGGTGATGCGGATCCGCCGGGTCCCGGCCGAGAGCGGCTAGAGCGGGCGCGCTACCGGTCGAGCAGGCGCAGCACCAGACCGGTCCGCGGCTTCGGGCCGAACGACGTCGACTTGCGGGGCATGCGTTCTCCCCGGGCGGCGAGCGACTGGACGACCTCGACCGCGACGGGTCGCATCAGCACCGCGACCCCCGCAGCCCGGGTGGCGGCGCGGACCGCGGCGGCGGCGTCGTGGACGTACGCCGTGCGGCGGCTGTCGTCGTCCGCGCCCCACAACCGGTCCAGCACCAGCGCGTGGAGAACGCTGGCGTCCAGGGAGCGCCAGGCGCTCGAGTGCTCCTTAGGCGGGAGGGCGGCGTCCACCGCCTCCGGCGACGGGTCGTCGATCAGCGCGAACGTCCGGCCGTCGGTGACGACGAACGGGTGCGTGCCGGTGCCGGCCGCGTCCAGCGCCGCGACAGCGCCCTCGAGGTCGTCCCCGGTCAGCGGACGGACCCGGAAGGCCGACTGGACCCGGCGCAGGGCCTCGTCGAGGTCGAGGT
>JBOGDX010000511.1:0-2542 GCA_050743225.1 Actinomycetes bacterium
GGACATGGTTGGTGGTGAAGCCGTACTTCAGGCAGTGCGCGCCGCCGGAGTTCTCGGCCACGTTGCCGCCGATGGAGCAGATCTGCTGGCTGGACGGGTCGGGGGCGTAGTAGTAGCCGTCCGGCGCGGCGGCCTGGGTCACCTGCAGGTTGACGACGCCCGGCTGCACGACCGCTCGCTGGTCGGCCGCGTCGACCTCGAGGATGTCGCGCATCTGCGACGTCACGACGAGGACGCCGTCGGCGTGCGGCAGGGCGCCACCGGAGAGTCCGGTGCCCGAGCCCCTGGCGACGTACGGCACGTTGACGTCGTTGCAGGCACGCACGACGGCCAGCACCTGCTCCGTCGTGCGCGGCAGCACCACGATGGCGGGTGTCACCTTGTACTGCGCGAGCCCGTCGCACTCGTAGGTGCGCAGCTGCTGCCGGTCGGTGATCACCGCCGCGAACCCGAGCTCGGAGCGAAGCCGGGCGGCGAGCGCGTCGAGGGTCGTGGTCATGCGGCTCTCAAGGCATCCGCTCGTACGCCGGGATGGTGAGGAAGTCTTGGTAGTCGTCGGCGAGCGCCATGTCGGTGAACAGCGACCGCGCGTCGTCCCACCGGGCGCCGGGCGCGTCGGGGGTCGACCCGCGGACCGAGGACATCTCCTCGTCGATGAGCCGCTCGACCAGCTCCCGCGTCACCGTCGGCCCGCCCTCGAGCTGGACGGAGTTGTGCAGCCACTGCCAGACCTGGGACCGCGAGATCTCGGCGGTCGCCGCGTCCTCCATCAGGTTGTTGATGCCGACCGCACCCGACCCGCGCAGCCAGGCCTCGAGGTAGCGGATGCCGACGTTGATGTTGGAGCGCAGGCCTCCCTCGGTGACCGAGCCCGGCGTGGACTCCACGTCCAGCAGCTGCTCGGCGGTGACGTGGACGTCGTCGCGCACCCGGTCCACCTGGTTGGGTCGGTCGCCGAGGACGGAGTCGAACACCTCGGTGCACAGCGCGACCATGCCGGGGTGGGCGACCCACGAGCCGTCGAAGCCGTCGTTGGCCTCGCGGGTCTTGTCGTCGCGCACCTTCTCGAAGGCCGTCGCGTTGACCTGCTCGTCCTTGCTCGGGATGAAGGCGGCCATCCCGCCGATCGCGTGGGCGCCGCGCTTGTGGCAGGTGCGCACGAGCAGCTCGGTGTAGGCCCGCATGAACGGCACGGTCATCGTCACCGTGTTGCGGTCGGGCAGCAGGAAGTCCGTCCCTCGGGTGCGGAAGTTCTTGATGACGCTGAACATGTAGTCCCACCGCCCGGCGTTGAGGCCCGCCGAGTGGTCGCGCAGCTCGTAGAGGATCTCCTCCATCTCGAACGCCGCCGGGTAGGTCTCGATCAGGCAGGTGGCCCGGATCGTGCCCTGCGGGATGCCGAGCGCGTCCTGGGCGTGGGCGAACACGTCGTTCCACAGCCGTGCCTCGAGATGGCTCTCCATCTTCGGCAGGTAGAAGTACGGGCCGCTGCCGCGGTCGAGCTGCAGCCGCGCGCAGTGGAAGAAGTAGAGGCCGAAGTCCATGAGGCTGCCCGACGTACGGTCCCCGTCGACCAGGATGTGCTTCTCGGGAAGGTGCCATCCGCGGGGGCGCACCACGATCGTGGCGGCCTCGTCCTTCAGCGCGTAGGTCTTGCCCTCAGGCGACGTGAAGTCGATGCGCCGCTCGATCGCGTCGCGCAGGTTGAGCTGGCCCTCGACCATGTTCTCCCACAGCGGAGTGTTGGCGTCCTCGAGGTCGGCCAGCCACACCCGCGCGCCGGAGTTGAGCGCGTTGATCGTCATCTTGCGGTCGGTGGGCCCGGTGATCTCCGCTCGCCGGTCGACCAGCCCCGGGGCGTGCCCGGCCACCCGCCACGAGTCGTCCTCGCGCACGTCCTTGGTCTCGGCGAGGAAGTCCAGCGTCCCGCCCGAGGCCAGCTCGCTGTAGCGCTGCCCGCGCAGCTCGAGCAGCTCGCGGCGCCGCCCGTCGAAGGCGCGGTGCAGCCCGGCGAGGAACTCCAGCGCTTCGTCGGTCAGCACCTCGTCGTAGCGGTCGTTCATCGGTCCGTCGACTCGGACTCCAGCTGCGGTCATGGGGTGCTCCTCACAAGGTCGGGTCGTACGTCGCAGATGTCGGCCAGCAGGGGCTCCAGGGCGTCCGCCGCGAGCGTCCGGAGGAGCTCGCCGGCGCGCTTCTGGGCGACGCTGGGCTCGGGCTCCAGCTCGGTGAGCGCGCGGATGCCGACCGACCCCAGGCCGGTCAGCACGGCAACGCCGGCCTCGTCGAGCTCGACGCGTCCCGCGAGGAACAGCACCGGGACCCCCTTCCCCCGTGCCGCCCGGGCAACCCCGACCGGTGCCTTTCCCGCGAGGCTCTGCGCGTCCAGCGAGCCTTCGCCGGTCACGACGAGGCGCGCCCCGTGGATCGCGTCGGCGAAGCCGACCAGGTCGAGCACGACGTCGACGCCCGCCACGATGCGCGCGCCGAGCAGCGCCGTCGCGCAGGCGGCTGTCCCGCCGGCGGCGCCCGCGCCGGGCAG
>JBOGDX010000512.1:0-2523 GCA_050743225.1 Actinomycetes bacterium
GTGTCCACCAGGGCCGCCAGACCGGCGGACAGCAGCGAGGGCGACGGTGGTGGTGCCCCCGCCGGCACCAGGTCGAGGGCGTGCACCGCCAGCTCGTACGGCGCCGCCGCCGCCAGCGTCGACATCGGGAGCGGGCCGAGCGACGAGCGGACCCATCGCTGTCCGAGCACGGCCGCCTCGTCGGACGACAGGTAGGCCGCGACGTCATCGCGGGAGGCGGCGAGCGCGGCGACGATCACCTCGGGTGGGTCGCCGCGGTGCGCCTCGAGCACCGCCTCGTTGTGCGCGTCCTGGTCGAAGGTCCCGCCGCGCTGGTCGGCCAGGTCGAGATCGTCGCGCTCGGCCTCGGAACGCAGCCGGTCCAGCGTCCGCGCGCCGGGCCAGGACCCGAGGTGGATGCACAGGTCACCCGCCGTCAACCCGGACAGCCTCGTCGGCGCGGCGAGGTCGACGTCGGAGGCGATGGCGATGAACTCGTCCCACGCGGGCAGCACCAGCCCGGCCAGGTCGGTCGGTGACCACGACGCCAGCCCGCACTCGCCGTCCGAGGGGGCGACGAGGGACGGGATCGCCGCTGGCACACTGGCATCCTGCCAGCGTGCCCTGGAGCGTCACGCGCACGACCGATCACGGAGGACCCAGATGCCGCTCTCCGTCGGGGACCCGGCGCCCGACTTCGCGCTCACCGACCAGCACGGACGGACCGTGCGGCTCTCGGACGTGAGCGGCCGCAAGGCCGCCCTCATCGTGTTCTACCCGTGGGCGTTCACCGGCGTCTGCGGTGGCGAGCTGCACGCGATGCAGGCCGACCTCGACGAGCTGATGACCGACGAGGTCGAGCTCCTCACGGTGTCGTGCGACTCGATGTACGCCCTGCGCGCCTTCGCCGACCGGGAGGGCTTCACCTTCCCGATGCTCTCGGACTTCTGGCCGCATGGCGCGGTCGCGAGCGCGTACGGCGTGCTGGACCCCGACATCGGCATCGCGCTCCGGGGGACCTTCCTGGTGGACAGGGAAGGCGTCGTGCGCTGGAGCGTCGTCCACTCGATCCCTGATGCGCGGGACGTCGCGGACTACGCGAAGGCGATCGCGGCGTTGTAGCCGGCGGGACCAACGGCGTGGCGGCTACTCTGCGGGTCGCCCCCGGGCGCATAGCTCAGTTGGTCAGAGCACCTCCCTTACAAGGAGGGGGTCGGCGGTTCGAGTCCGTCTGCGCCCACCGACACCGCTCACAGGTCACGTGACAGCATGCACGGCATGCGGGTGACGATGCTGCTCGCGGACGCGGCGCAGGAGGTCAACGGCAAGCTCTACGTCCTCGGCGGTGGCTGGTCGGTGACCGGGCCCGACCTGCCCCCGATGGCCCTGGCGATCAAGCTGGACGTCCCGTGGGGCGGGGCCAACCAGCCGCACGCTTTCGAGATCGTCTTGGTCGACGCCGACGGCCGCCCGGTGGTCGTCGGCGACGATCAGGGCGTGCGCGTCGACGGCACGTTCGAGGTTGGGCGCCCCGTGGGCCTTCCGGCCGGCAGCGACATCGACTTCGCGTTCGCGGTCAACGTCCCGCCGGTGCCGCTCCCGCCCGGACGCTTCGCCTGGCAGCTGTCCATCGACGGCGAGACCCGTGAGGACTGGCTGCGGCCGTTCCAGGTGCGGGCACCGCAGTGACGCACACACTCGCCGACGTGGTCGGGGTCCTCGACAGGCTGTACGACCCGCGCGGTGCCGAGGCGTGGGACGCGGTGGGGCTGGTGACCGGGGACCTCGACCAGCCCGTACGACGGGTGATGCTGGCCGTCGACCCGGTGCAGCGGGTCATCGACGAGGCCGTTGACTGGCAGGCCGACCTGCTTGTCACCCACCACCCGCTGCTGCTTCGCCCGGTGCACGCCATCGCCACCAGCCATCCGAAGGGCCGCGCGGTGACCACGCTTGTCCGCGCGGGGGTCGCCCTGCACGTGGCGCACACCAACGCCGACGTCGCCGATCCTGGCGTGTCCGACGCGCTCGCTGCGGTACTCGGGCTGGCCGACCTGCAGCCGCTGCGGCCGCAGCCGCAGGAGCCGACGGACAAGCTCGTCACGTTCGTGCCGCACGACGCCGCGACGAAGGTCCTTGACGCGCTGGCAGCTGCCGGCGCCGGACGCATCGGCGACTACGAGCGGTGCGCCTGGACCACCGAGGGGACCGGCACCTTCGTCCCCGGCGGCGCCGCACACCCGACCGTGGGCCAGGTCGGCCGCACCGAACGGGTCGCCGAGACGCGGCTCGAGATGGTCCTGCCGCGGCCGGCCCGCGCCGCCGTGGTCGCCGCACTGAGGGCCTCGCACCCGTACGAGCAACCCGCCTTCGACCTGGTGCCCCTCGCCGCGCTCCCCGGCCGGCGCGGCCTGGGCCGGGTCGGCCGGCTCCCGGAGCCGGTGTCGCTCGCGGCGTTCGCGGAGCGGCGGGACGTAAGCGTGGTCGTGCTTCCCGACGTGTTCGCCGCCGCGCATCGCGATGCCTACATCTCGGCCATCGCCG
>JBOGDX010000513.1:0-2515 GCA_050743225.1 Actinomycetes bacterium
GTTCTGGACCGCGCCGGACAACAGCGACGCCCCCCTGGCCGGGCTGCGATCAGCGCCCTGGCCACTGGTGTACGCAGACTTGGCAACCAGTGACGACCCGCGTGTGCGCAACGTCGCGAAGGAGTGGAGGGACCGAGTTGTTGGACCTGGCCAACACTCCCGCGGGCTTCCTCGAACCGGTCGCCCGGGTCGTCGAGGCCATGCTCGCGGTCACAGCCGACCTGTCGCCTGAGGAGGTGATGGTCGTCGGCGCGTGGGGTCGCGACATCCTGCACAGCGCGCTCGGCCACGACTTCGCGACCACCGCGACCCGCGACTTGGACCTCGCCCTCGCGCTGTCGTCGTGGGACGCCTACCGTGCCCTGGCCACGGGGTTCCCTCGGGTAGGTGACACCGGCATCCGGTTCCGCATCTGCGAGGTCGATGTCGACCTGCTGCCGTTCGGCGAGATCGAAGACCCGCAAGGGATCGTCGAACCCCCTTCGCGGGGCGAGACGCTGAGCGTGTGGGCGTTCGAGGAGATCTTTGCTGCCTCGCTGCCCCTCGCGCTCCCGCCGACGACGACGATCCACATGCCGACCGTCGCCGGCTACGCGGCAGCAAAGATCGGCGCGTGGCTCGATCGATCGGACTGGCTGGAGGCCAAGGACGCGGCCGACCTCGCGCTGGTCCTGCACTGGTACGCCGAGTCCGCCGACGTCCGCAACCGGCTGTACGAGACGCCTATCGGCAACGAGATCCTGATCGTGGAAGGCACCGACGTGCCGCTCGCTGCTGCCCACCTGCTTGGCGCCGACGTCGCCACCACCGTCGGGCCGGCGCGGCTTGCCGAGCTGCTCGCACGCTGGCCCGGCGACGCGGGGTTGTTGATCCACGAACTCGAACTGCGGGGCGGTCCGTCCTGGCCCCGCGACTCACGACGTCGGCGCAGCCTCTTGGACGCTTTGACCCGTGGGCTCGCGGGCCCGGTGTCATGACCCGGGGGGTCGTGGCGACCTGCTGTCAGTTCCCGCTGCTCGTCAGCTCCCGCTCGCGGGCGGCCAGGACGGGTTCGACGGTGTCGAGCAGCCCAGCAGGTCGCGCAGCGGAGCCGTCGGAACCTTGATCAGCCGGCCGATCCGGATGACGGGAGTGGGCCACTGCCCCGTGCGCACCAGCTTGTAAGCGGTGGTGCGACCGAGACCGAGCAGACCCGCCGCGTGCATCAGGTCGATGACCGGAGGCAGATCGGCCAGCGCATCCGCCGCCACACTGCTCGGCGAGCGAACGGGCCGCAGGTGCCGATCTGGGTCCTCCTCGATCCAGTGACTGCTCATCGCGACATTCCTTCGGCTCGGTAGTGCTCGGGCTGGTGCGTGATCGTCGGTTGCCAGCGCCGTGGCGCGGCGCGCGGGAGCTGTCGGGTGGCGAGGTTCTGGGTGCGGCGGGCGGCGAGGCGGGCGGCGAGCCGGTCCAGATGCCGACCGTCCTCCGCCACCGGGGTTCTCGTCGTCCCGTCGTCGGGGTCCTCCGGGACGTAGAGGTGGTTGGCGACCCGCCCGCGGGACAGGGCGACGTAGCCGGCTTCGCGGGTCAGCGCCCCGGTGCCGTAGAGCAGGGTGACGTCGACGGTGGCGCCTTGGGCCTTGTGGCAGGTCATGGCGTAGCCGTGGTCGAGGTGCCGGACCGCCCAGTCGACCGGCACGGTGACCTGCTGGTCGTCCTCGGCGGCGAGGATCAGGGTGCGGTGTTCGGGGTCGACGGCGGAGACCGTGGCGCGGGTGCCGTTGAGCAGCGCAAGCCGGTGGTCGTTCCTGGTGACGAGCACGCGGTCGCCGGCCCGGTACTCCCGCTGCGTCTCGCCCTGCCCGGCGGTGACGGCATCCGGGCCGAGCCGACCGTCGGCGAACAGGCGCTGCCGAGTGGCGTCGTTGAGCTCGGTGACGTCGGCGCGGCGGACGGCGAGCATCACCACCCGCTGCGCCCCACGGTCGTCGCGTTGCTCGTCCCCGTCCTGCGTGGACTGGTCGAGCAGGCGCAGGTAATCGGCGACGATCCGGTCGGGCAGCTGGTCGGCGGGCGCGGTGTGGACGCGGCCGTGGGTGGCGTAGGCGGCCACCGCGGCGTCGGGGTCCCCGGCCCGCAGGTCGGCCAGAGCGCGGCGTTCCCACTCCTGGGTTTGGCGCCGGTTGTCGGTCAACGCGATGGTGTCGGGGTGGCGGGCGAGGGCGGGGAACAGGCCGCCGGCTCCGACCTCGGGCAGCTGCGCCGGGTCCCCGACCAGCACCAGCGTCGCGGCCGCGGCGCGGGTGTGGGCGAGCAGCGCCGCGAGGGTGCGGGTGTCGGCCATCGAGGCCTCGTCGACCACGACAACCCCGCCGCGGGGCAGCCCGGTTTGTCGGCCGGTGGCCGGGTCGGTCCGCCGCGCCGCAGTAAGGAGTCGGACCAGCGAGGTGGAGGGGATGCCGGTGGCGTGTTCGAGGCGGCGGGCGGTGACCGCGGCCACCGCGGCGCCGATCACGGGGCGGCCCTGGGC
>JBOGDX010000514.1:0-2507 GCA_050743225.1 Actinomycetes bacterium
GCTCTACGTCGACGGGGAGGCCGTGGTGACCGAGCTCGACCGGGCCGGATTCTCGGTCAGCTCGGGCTCGTCGTGCACGGCGAGCACGCTGCGGCCCAGCCACGTGCTCGAGGCGATGGGCGTCCTCACCCACGGCAACGTGCGCGTCTCGCTCGGCCGCGGCACGTCGGCGGAAGAGGTCGACCTGTTCCTCGACCTGCTCCCCGAGGTCGTCGAGCGGCTGCGGGCACAGGTGGGGGTCGCGGGCCTGTGAGCACGGCGAACGTGCCCCCGGGCGGCGAGGTGGCGCTGACCGTGGACGCTCTGGGTCTGCGCTGCCCCCAGCCGGTCATCGAGCTTGCCCGCCGGATCGGGTCGGTGCCGGTCGGCTCGGTGGTCGCCGTGCTGGCCGACGACGAGGCGGCGCGCTTCGACGTGCCGGCCTGGTGCGAGATGCGCGGCCACACCTACCTGGGCGAGCCCGCCCCGACGACGTTCCACGTCCGCCGCGACCGCTAGCCCCGTCCCGGCGGCCGGAGGGCGGGGGGCGGGAGGGTGAGGGCGCGGGAGAGCAGAGCGAGGTACGTCGGGCGAGGCACCGCGACCGCGCCGAGGCTCGCGAGGTGCTCGGTCGCCCACTGCACGTCGATGAGACGCCCGTCCGCCCCGGCCGCGGCCAGCATCCCGACCAGCGCGACCAGCGCGACCTTCGACGCGTCGCGCTCCCGGTGGAACATCGACTCCCCCGCGAACAGACCTCCCACGGTCACGCCGTAGAGGCCGCCGGCCAGCCGCTCCTGGCCGTCCGGCCCGACGGTCCACGTCTCCACCGTGTGCACCCAGCCCAGGTCGTAGAGGCGGCGGTAGGCCGCGGCCACGTCCCGACGGATCCAGCCACCCGGCCGCCGCGGATCGGCGCAGGCCGTGACGACGTCGTCGAAGGCGGTGTCCACCCGGACCTCGTACCGCCGGCAGGACGCGCGCAGCGAGCGGCTCACCCGCAGCCCGTCCAGCGGGATCACCCCGCGCGGGTCGGGGGACCACCAGCCGATCGCCCGGCGGCGGGTCACCGGCATGGGGAACGCGCCGCCCCGGTAGGCCGCGAGCAATGTCGCCGGCTCGAGGTCCGCGCCGATGCCCAGGAAGTCGTCAGCCGACGCAGCCTTCGTGACGTCGAAGGCCCACCGCGACGGTCCCGGGTCGACCGGCATCGGACGAGCCGTTGCCGTCAGGGGCGGGGGCAGCGCAGGTGCGGTGCGACGTCGGCGACGGCCTCCGGGCCGTATGCCGCGCCGAGCCGCTCCAGGAAGCGGGCCCGGCCGAGCTCGTACTCCTGCGTACCCACGGTTTCGATGACGTACGTCGCAAGCAGGCTGCCCACCTGGCACGCCCTTTCGTGGCCCAGGTTCCAGGCCAGCGCGGCCAGGAAGCCCGCCCGGAACGCGTCGCCAACACCCGTCGGGTCGGCCTTGCGGTCCTCGGGCGCGCACTCGACCTGGATGGACGGCTCGCCCTTGCGGTCGACCCGCACGCCCTTGGCCCCGAGCGTCGTGACCCGGGTCCCGACCCGGTCGAGGATCTCCTCCGAGGACCAGCCGGTCTTCTGCTCCGCCAGCGCGGCCTCGTACTCGTTGGTGAACAGGTAGGTCGCGCCGTCGAGGAGCGCCCGGATGCCGGCGCCGTCCATCCAGGCCACCTGCTGGCTGGGGTCGGCGAGGAACGGGTAGCCGCGCAGCCGGCACTCATCGGTGTGGCGGAGCATCGCCTCCGGGTCGTTGGCGCTGATGACGACCATGTCGATGCCGCCGAGCCGCTCGGCGACGGGCGCGAGCTCGATCTCGCGGGCCTCCTGCATCGCGCCGGCGTAGAACGAGGCGATCTGCGCGTGGTCGGCGTCGGTCGTGCACACGAACCGCGCCGTGTGGCGCAGCTCGGAGACGTGCACGGAGTCGGTGTCGACTCGGTGCCGCTGCAGCCACGAGCGGTAGTCGGCGAAGTCCTGCCCGACCGCGCCCACCAGCACCGGGTCCAGGCCGAGACAGCCCAGACCGAACGCGATGTTCGCCGCGATCCCGCCGCGGCGCACCTCGAGGTCCTCGACCAGGAACGACAGGGAGATCTTGTCCAGCTGGTCGACGACGAGGGAGTCGGTGAACTTCCCGTCGAAGGTCATCAGGTGGTCGGTGGCGATCGAACCGGTGACGGCGATGCGCATCGGGGAGGGTTCCTCGTCGTGGGGGCGGGTGCGACACGGAAGACTACCGATGGGTAGGCGTTCCGGCCGGCCGGCGCGCGCCGTAGCCTGTGCGCGTGAGCGCCACGTTGGATCCGCACAAGCTCGACACCCACATGCTGGACCCCCACCCCGAGCTGCGGACCGAGACCGAGAGCGGGACGTTGGACGCCCTGGTGGCCGACTGCGCCGAGGTCGTCCGCCATCTCGCCGAGGTCCCGCCCGCCCGCCGGCGCGTCGTGGCGATCCCGCGCCAGGCGGTCGACATGGTGTCGGGCCTGGGCCGGTACGGCGA
>JBOGDX010000515.1:0-2504 GCA_050743225.1 Actinomycetes bacterium
CATCGACACGGTCGTAGACGTCCGGCCAATGAACGAGAACGACCGGGCTGACCTCGAGGCGGCCGAGCAGACCCGCATCGAGCTCGCCGGTGACCAGTTGACCGTGGTCGGTCCGAAGCCCCGACTGCTGGGCTGGGCGACCAAGGCCAGGCCGGTTGACATGGTGATCGCTCTGCCGGCCGGGTCCCGCGTCCAGGCCTCGATCGGCGCGGGCGACGTCCGCGCCACCGGTCGACTAGGGGACTGCCGCATCACCACCGGCGTCGGCCGCATCCTGCTCGACGACACCGGTGCCCTCTCCGTGACCACAGGAGCGGGTGACGTTCTCGCCCGCTGTGTGTCGGGCAGCACCGACGTCGTCACCGGCTCAGGTGCGGTGCGGCTGGGTACGGTCGAGGACAGCGCGAGCGTGAAGAACGGCAACGGGCGCTGCGACATCGGCTTCGTCCATGGGGACCTGCGCGTGCGCGGCGGGAATGGCGGCATCGTCGTCGAGTCGGCCGGCGGGAACGTCGAGGCCAAGACGGCCAACGGCAGCCTGCGGGTCGGTGGGGTCGTCCTGGGCGACGTGCACCTCGACACCGCCATGGGAGACGTCGAGGTCGGCGTCGGCCCCGACACTCGCGCGTGGCTGGACGTCAAGACCGGCTTCGGACGGGTCATCAACGCCCTCGCCCCGACCGGGCCACCGGCCGCGGCGGGGGAAACGGTCCGGATCAGCGCCCACACCTCCTTCGGTGACATCCGGGTTCACCGGGTTACCCGAGACGCCGACGCCACCTCGGCGTCGGCCACATGAGCGCCGCTGCGCCGCCGCTGGCGATCGACACACCGGCCGATGAGGACCCATCTCGTGGGGCGGCGGCCGCCCCGCTCAGCTGATACAGAACTCGTTGCCCTCCGGGTCGTGCATGATCACGTAGTACACCGGGTCGTCGGGGGCATCGTGCCGGGTGCGTCGCTCGATGCTCGCCCCGAGCCCGACCATCTCTGCCACCTTCGCCTCGACGATCTCGATCCGCCGATCGAGCAGGAGGGCGTTGTCGCGGCCGGTGGGGTAGAGGTCCAGGTGGATCCGGTTCTTTCCCGCCTTCGTCTCCGGCACCTCTTGGAACCAGATCGGCGGGCGCAGCCCGGCCGGGTCGAAGATCCGGTCGTCGAAGACTGCCTCCTCGCCCAGCCTGTTGAGGTAGTGCTCGTTCCAGGTCGTATCCGGCTCCGCCGGCGGCTGCGGCTGGTAGCCGAGCGCCTGCGCCCAGAACCGCGCCAGCGAGCCCGGGTTGTTCGCGTCGATGGTCAGCTGCCAGAACACCATATCCCGACGCTAGCCCCGTCCCGAGGCTGCACTGGTGGATGTGCAGCAGGCATTCGCAATGCTCGGGTGCCGATGAGTTTTCGCGCGCCCGTCTGTCCTACCCGCCAAGGAGTCGCACCGAGGAGGACGTCATGGGCCGGATAGTCGTGACCGAGTTCATTTCGCTCGACGGGGTCATCGAGGCACCGGGTGGCGGGGAGGACTACAAGTACGCTGGGTGGACCTTCGACATCGACCGTGGTGACGAGGGCAACCAGTTCAAGCTGGACGAGACGATGGGCTCCGCCGCGCTGTTGCTCGGCCGGCGGACCTACGAGGGCTTCGCGGCGGCCTGGCCCGAGCGCGACGGGGAGTTCGCCCACAAGTTCAACACCATGCCGAAGTACGTCGTCTCGTCGACGCTGCGCGACCCGGAGTGGACCAACTCGACCGTGCTCTCCGGCGACGTGGTCGACGAGATCACGAAACTGAAACGGGGGCAGGACGGCGACATCGTCGTGCACGGCAGCGCCCAGCTCGTGCAGTCGCTGATCGAGAACGACCTCGTCGACGAGCTCCGGCTCATGGTCTTCCCGGTCGTGCTCGGCACCGGCAAGCGGCTGTTCGGCGAGACCACCGACAAGAAGCGGCTGCAGCTGTCGTCATCCACGATGGTCGGTGACGGCGTCGCCATCCAGGTCTACACGCGCACCTGAACCGGTAGGGGGCTTGGCCGTGCCCAGAACGACGAGCAGCAGATCCGAACGCTGGTCACAGGCTGCGCAGCTGCGGTGCATCGCCACCATCAGGCAGCTGCTCCACCAACCGAGCACGCCAGGCAACAGCAGTCATTGGCGTGTGGCTATGGAGGCGAAGCCCGGTCCAGACCGGCGAATCGTTTCCTCGGGTGGGGGATGATTGCCCTCAGTGGAGTGCTTGCCCTGTGCGGGATCGTCCCGGTTTGGCGGGGCGCGGCGCTGAGCGGAGTCGGTCTTCAGGTCCTGAGCCGGCGAAAGGATGCGCCACACTCATGGTTCGATGATCCCTTCTGGCGGGACTGGGTGTACTGGGCGGGCGTGGTGCCGAGCTTCGTGCGCCTTGACCGGCCGTTCCGCCGCCGATAGTTTCGTGCGGGTCGCCAGTTCTCGACGCATCTTGGCGTGGGCGTCCGGACGCGAATGCTGCGCCGAAGGGGGGAACGACCATGAGG
>JBOGDX010000516.1:0-2493 GCA_050743225.1 Actinomycetes bacterium
TGGTCGCCCTGCTCGCCGTCGTCGTGGTCGGGCTCGTCGCCGTCGTCGTGGTCGCCCTGCTCGCCGTCGTCGTGGTCGGGCTCGTCCTCGGGCTCGGGCGCGTCGTCAAGCTCGTCTTCTGGCTCGTCTTCTGGCTCATCGTCGACGTCTCCAGGCGCGAGGCCACGTCCCTCGTGATCGTCCGCGGCCGAGGGGGCCTCCTCGGTGTCGTCCTGACCGGTGTCGTCGGAGGCCGGGCTGGTCACCACGACGTCCTTGTCGTTGTCCGGCAACGTGCTCGTCGCCGCAACAGCCCCGGCGCCGCCCAAGGCGACGGTGGCGCCCAACATGACCTTGGCCAGCAGTCCCAGCTTGGCCACGTTCTGCAGCGGCACCAGCAGGCTCGACTTCATCATGCGTCTCCTCTTCGACGGCCCGGCCGCCTGCCCGACGGCAGGCCCGTGGACGGCGCTCCCCACTGTCACCAGCAGGTCGCTCCTGACGGTGAGACGTTCCCCTGCCGAGTCGACCTCGGCCCCGGTCTCGGCCGCGGCCAAGAACATCGCCAGCTCCTCGCTGGCCCGTGGGACGTCACCGGTCGGGCGGCGAAGGACGCGTAGCAGTCGCGCCAAGCGCTGCCCGACGAGGTCACCATCGCCGCGCAGGGCGGGTTCGAGGTCGTCGTACGGGTTCATCTCACCGTGGCAATCGCCAAAGGGTCGTCGGAGGTTATGGGTTGCGCCGCCAGAGTCCGGCGGAGACCGGCCAGGGCGCGCCGCTGCAGCTGCTTGACAGCTCCGACCGGCTTGCCGAGCGCAGTGGCCGTCTCCTCCAGGCTCAGGTCGGCGACCACGCGCAGCAGCAGCACGTCGCGCTGGGCCGCCGACAGCGTTCCGAGCAGCCGGATCGCGTCGGCATCGCCGAGCCCCTCCAGGGCGGCGTCCTCGGCGCTGGCGGACACCCTGCCGTCGTCGATGATGTCCGTCGCGATCTCCCGAGTCCGAGGTCCGCGTCGCAGCTCATCGACCGCCTTGTGGTGGGCGATGGTGAACAGCCAGGAGCGGAACGCGCCGGCATCGCCGGAGAAGCCGCGGAGTCCGCGGAACGCCGCCAGGAAGACCTCGCTGGTGAGGTCATCGACGTCCCGGACCCCCCGGGCCCTCAGGTACCCGGCGACCGAAGGACTCAGCGCCTCCCACAGGCGACCGAAAGCCCAGCCGCCACCCGCGCGTGCGGCGTCGACCAGCAGATCCAGATCCCGGACGGGCATGGCTCACCTTCGACCGCTCGTTGGAGCGTCTTCGGCATCGACACGCAGTGCCTTGACCAGGTCGTCGCTCGTCTCCGCCCTTGGGGCGATTTCGTCCCACCCTCGGCGACACGTTGTTACGTGAGCCGAGTGGGTCGAGAGTGGATGTCCGTGACTGGTGGAGAGGAGAAGGCGTGCGGACACTTCACTTGCTGCGGCACGCCAAGTCGAGCTGGAAGGATCAGGCGCTCGCCGACCACGACCGTCCGCTCGCGCCACGGGGTCGTCGCGCCACGCGGCGGATGGCCGACCACATGCGAGGGTCCGGCATTCGTCCCGAAGCCGTTCTCTGCTCGCCAGCCCTCCGTGCCCGGCAGACCCTCGGCGGCATCTCTGCGGCCTTAGCGCCCCGGGCCGATGTCACCTTCGACGAGGCTTTGTACGGAGCCACCGCCGGGGTCTTGCTGCAGCGTGTCCAGCAAATGGGCGACACGATCGACGAGCTGCTGTTGATCGGGCACAACCCCGCGCTGCACGACCTGGCCGTCCAGCTCGCCACCGAGGGCGACGAGCGGCTCGTCTCCCGGCTCCGGGAGAAGCTTCCTACCTGTGCGCTCGTCACCCTCGTCTGGGCCGGCACCTGGGTCCAGCTGGTGCCCGGCAATGCGGTCCTGCACGACCTCGTCGTGCCTCGGGACCTGCCGGCGTAGGGCCGGCGTCCGCTTTCCTGCTGGTGCTCGCGAGCGAGCAGATACCGGTTGAAAACGCCTCGTCGGAGACACCTGGGCCTGCTACACTCGAACACATGTTCGAACGGTTGCCGACCGTCGCGGAGGCCCCCGCCTCCGCCGACGCCGCCGGCGGGGTGCTGACCACCGCGTCCCTCACCGCCCTGCTCGGGGCGCTGGACCGCCCGGACCGCACCGCCGGCGACGACCAGCGGATCGACCAGATCCGGCTGCTCGAGCAGGTCAAGGCCGCCGCCGCGGCCGCCCAGGCGGTGCTCACCGCCGACTTCGCCGGCTCGCAGCGCGCCCAGCAGCGGGCCGCCGGGGTGCCGGCCCGCGACCTCGGCCGCGGCATCGCCGCCCAGGTGGCGCTGGCCCGGTCCGACTCCCCGGCCCGCGGCTCCCGCCACCTCGGGCTGGCCCAGGCGCTGGTGCACGAGATGCCGGCCACCCTGGCGGCGCTACGGGCCGGGCAGACCAGCGAGTGGCGGGCCACCCTGATGGTCCGGGAGACCGCCTGCCTCAGCGTCGAGGACC
>JBOGDX010000517.1:0-2490 GCA_050743225.1 Actinomycetes bacterium
GAACGTAGGTGACCACGCCCCGGTACACGTCATAGACGCTGTCGAAGATCATGGCCCGCGCCGGCGCGTCAGGGTCACCGACGGGTGCAGGCACCTCCCGCACGATCTGCTCGAGCAGGTCGAGCACCCCCTCACCCGTCTTGGCGCTGACCCTCAGCACGTCGTCGGGGTCGCAGCCGATGATGTGGGCGAGCTCGGCCGCGTACTTGTCCGGCTGCGCCGACGGCAGGTCGATCTTGTTGAGGACGGGGATGATCTGCATGTCGTTCTCGAGCGCGAGGTAGAGGTTGGCCAACGTCTGCGCCTCGATGCCCTGCGCCGCGTCGACCAGCAGCACGGTGCCCTCGCAGGCCGCCAGCGACCGCGACACCTCGTATGTGAAGTCCACGTGCCCAGGGGTGTCGATCATGTTCAGCGCGTAGACGCGGCCGTCGTCGGCCCCGAACGGCAGCCGCACCGCCTGGCTCTTGATGGTGATGCCGCGCTCGCGCTCGATGTCCATCCGGTCGAGGTACTGCGCCCGCATCGTCCGCTCGTCGACGACGCCGGTGATCTGCAACATTCGGTCGGCCAGGGTCGACTTCCCGTGGTCGATGTGGGCGATGATGCAGAAGTTCCGGATCAGGCCGGGGTCGGTGCGGCTCGGCTCCGGCTGGCGGGTGTCGGCGGGGCTCGCAGGCACGCGGGCTCCAATGCGGGTGTCGATGACGTCAGGACCGTACGGCGGGACCGGGCCTCATCCTCCCACGGTGCGCGGAGCCGGCTGGCCGTGCGCGCGGCCGCGGCGATCATGGCGCGATGCCCGTCCCCGCCGCGTCGAGCCCGCGCATCTCCTGGGACCAGGAACCCGAGCCGGTGCGCCGGGCCGTCGAGCACGAGCTCGGCTCCACCGTGGCCTCCGCGGTCACCCAGGTTGGCGGCTTCTCGCCCTGAGCCGCCGCGCGGGTGGTGCTAGACCGCGAGGACGTGACCGACCGGACGTCTGATGGCCGCCACGGCACCGACTGTCGCCGGCCGGGCACGTCCTCAAGGACGAGGGCGACGCGGTCTCCGCCGTCGTACGACGTGGGCAGCCGGGGTGCCGGGCACTCCTCCGGCAGGACGCGCAGCGCCACGACCTCCGCGCGATGCAGGTCCGGGCTGACGGGGTTCTTTTCCATGATCGGAGGCCGATCGGTGGATAGAAGTCCCGATCGGTCTCCGATCATGCTGCCGGGAGCGACGACCCGCAGACCTTGGCGGAACACCCGCCGCCCGTCGGCGAGCTCGGCACCGGCGGTCGGTTGATGATCACCATCGGCTCGCACACAGTTCGGGCATGGTGGGGGTTGGACGAGGGGACGGCGTGGATCTGACGACCCGCCGTCGACGTCACGGGTTGGCTTGTGGCACCCAGGGTGGTTGCAGGGTCATCCCGAGCTCGGTGAGCTGCCGGGACAACGCTTCGGAGTGCGGCCGGTAGAACTCCTCCAGCCGCGCCCACGACTCCGCCGAGTGCGACACCGCCTGCCGCCGGCTGTTGGTCAGGTCGTAGACCGACTTCAGGCTCCGCTTCACCACGCGATGCCGGGTGAAGAACCGCTCCGCCCGGCGGTTCAGACCGAGCGCCGCGAGCTGCAGAGCCTTCAGGCGGTACTGCTCGGACTGGTTGTCCACCGCGTAGTCGAAGCGGGTGGTCGGCTCGGTGTCGAGCTCGAGCCACTGGCAGAGGTTGCTGACGGTCGCCTGGGGGTCCTTCACCAGGTCGTCGAAGTAGACGACTCGCAGCCGGTCCTCGAACACCTCGGCCCACGACGGCAGCCAGCTGGCGTAACACCCGCCGCCCATCCCCCAGAACGGCTGGTGCTCCCGCTCGCCGTCTACGCCCCGACGATGGAGCTCCTCGCAACGGTCGAGGTAGCTGTCGAAGGTCATGTCCCGCGGGATGCGGACCCTGCTCTTGACGAATCGGAACCAGGACCAGCAGCGGTCGCTGGGGTCTCGGAGGCTGACGATCACCCGGGCATCGGGCAGGGTCCGGTCGATCCCCTCGGCCACCGCGCGGCCGCCGGGGAAATAGCCCGGTGTCGCCTCCACCGCATACCGCTCCCTACTCCGCCCCCGGAAGTGGGCGGTATAGCTCTCGAAAGGCTCGAGCGGCTCGTTGTAGCGAAGTGGGATGAAATACCTCAGCTCCTTGAGGTCCGCCGGGAAGATGTCGGGGTGCTGTGCCAAGTACCGGAACAGCGACGTCGTGGCGGCCTTCGCCACGCCCACGACCAGCAGGTTCGGTGGCTGGGGCAACGCCCCGTTGGCGCTCCCGGCGCTCATGTCGCTCAAGGTAAGAGGCGGCTCAACACCCAGGAATAGCGTCAACGGGTAGTTGCTCGCGACCGCCGGGTGGCCCGGAAATGCGCCAGTGATCAGGTCAAAGGCGCAAAAGGGTCTGGCTGCGGACCTGACGCGACGGACCGTGCGCGATTCGCTGCGCAGGGCAATGCGTGGGGCCCC
>JBOGDX010000518.1:0-2489 GCA_050743225.1 Actinomycetes bacterium
GCCCGATGCGGACCTGCGCTATCGAGCCGTTCGACCGTCGTACGGCCGCCGCCACCCCCACGATCGCCCACGACTGCGCGACCCGGTGGAACTTCTCGTAGCGGAAGCCCCACCCCGGGCCCAGCTTCGGCACCCGCACCTCGACCAGCAGCTCGTCCGGCCGCAGCACGCTCTGCAGGTAGTCCATGAAGAACTTCGACGCGGGGACGGTGCGCCGGCCGGCAGCGCCCGCGACCACCATCTCGGCGTCGAGGGCGAGGGCCACCGCGGGCAGGTCGCCGGCCGGGTCGGCGTGCGCCAGGGCGCCGCCGAAGGTGCCCCGGTGCCGTACGGCGGGATCGGCGACCGTCGCGGTCGCCTCCGCCAGCAGCCCGCAGTGTCGGCGGACCAGCTCGTCGTGGATCACGTCGTGGTGGGTCGTCATGGCACCGATCACGAGGTGGTCCCCGTCCTCGCGGACCCCGGACAGCTCGCCGATGCGTCCCACGTCGACGATGAGCTCGGGGTAGGACAGCCGCAGCCGCAGCAGGGGGATCAGCGACTGGCCGCCGGCCATCACCTTGGCGTCGTCGCCATGTTCGCCCAGGGCGGCGACCGCCTCGTCGACGGTGCCGGGCCTGACGTACTCGAACTGCGCGGGGATCATGACCCACCTCCCGCTGTGGTCGCCGTCGAGTCCCCGCCGTAGGCGACCGTCCCCGTCGCGGCCCCGGAGCCGTCGCCCTTGCCGCCTTCGTGGATGGCTCGCCACACCCGCTCCGGCGTGCAGGCCATCCGGACGTCGTCGACACCGAGGTGGCGGATCGCGTCGACGACCGCATTGACCACCGCCGGCGTCGACGCGATGGTCCCTGCCTCGCCGACGCCCTTGACGCCCAGCGGGTTCGTCGTGGACGGCGTCTCGGTCCGGTCGGTCTCGAACGCCGGAAGGTCGGGTGCCGCCGGCACGAGGTAGTCGACCATGGTCCCCGTCACGAGGTTGCCGTCGTCGTCGTAGACCGCCTCCTCGTACAGCGCCTGCGCGATGCCCTGAGCCACACCGCCATGCACCTGTCCCTCGACGATCAGCGGGTTGATGACCTTGCCGATGTCGTCCACGCACACGTACTTGCGGATCGTGCTCTTGCCGGTCTCGGTGTCCACCTCGACCGCGCACAGGTGGGTGCCGTGCGGGAAGGAGAACGTGTCGGGGTCGACCGTCGCGCGGGCCTGCAACGTCGGCTCCACGCCCTCCGGCAGGTCATGCGCGCTGAAGGCGGCGAAGGCGACCTCCTGGATGGTCTTCGCCGGGCCCGGCGCCCCGCGGACGGAGAACGTCCCGTCCTTGAACTCCAGGTCGCCGGGATCCGCCTCCAGCATGTGGGCGGCGACCGGCTTGGCCCGCTCGATGAGCCGCTCGGCGGCCTTCACGATGGCCATGCCGCCGACGACCAGGGACCGGGAGCCGTAGGTGTCCAGCCCCCACGGCACGGTCGCGGTGTCGTTGACGATGACCTCGACGTCTTCGAACGGCACGCCGAGCGCGTCGGCGGCGATCTGGCTGAACGTCGTGACGTGGCCCTGACCGTGCGGCGACGTCCCGGACACGACCTCGGCCTTGCCGAGCGGCGTCATCCGCAGCGTCGCCTGCTCCCAGCCGCCGGCGATGTACCCCTTCTCGCCCAGCCATCGCGAGGGGGCCAGACCGCACATCTCGGTGTACGTCGACACGCCGAGCCCGAGCTGCACCGGGTCGCCCGACTCGCGACGTTTCGCCTGCTCGGCCCGCAGGGCGTCGTAGCCGAACAGCTCCAGCGCCTTCTCGGTCGCGGCCTCGTAGTTGCCGGAGTCGTACTCCAGCCCGCAGACAGTCGTGTACGGGAACTCGTCCTTGCCGATCCAGTTGCGCCGGCGAAGCTCGACCGGATCCAGCCCGAGGTGCGCCGCCAGGTCGTCGACGGCCCGCTCGATCGCGTAGGTCGCCTCCGGTCGACCGGCACCGCGGTAGGCGTCCGTCGGCGTCTTGTTGGTGAAGACCCCCTTGCAGTGGAAGGAGTGGGTCTCGAACTTGTAGATCGCGGGGTACATGTAGCGGCCCAGCAGCGGGATGCACGGGGTGAGCAGCTGCAGGTAGGCGCCCATGTCGGCGACGAGGTCGACCCGCAGCCCGAGCATCGTGCCGTCCTTGGTCGCGGCTATCTCCACGTCCTGGATCAGGTCCCGCCCGTGGATCGTGGCCTGGTAGTCCTCGCTGCGGGAGGCCGTCCACTTGACCGGCCGGCCCAGCCGCTTGGCCAGCGCGAGGCAGATCGCCTCCTCGGCGTAGATGTCGAGCTTCGACCCGAACCCGCCGCCGACGTCGGGCGCGATCACCCGGATCTTGTGCTCGGGTATCCCGCAGACCAGTGACATGAAGACGCGGACGAAGTGCGGCACCTGCGTCGCCGACCAGATCGTGAACGAGTCGGCGCCGCCGGTCGGGTCGACGACGACAGAGCGTGGCTCCATGG
>JBOGDX010000519.1:0-2487 GCA_050743225.1 Actinomycetes bacterium
TGCCGCACCACCCCGAGATCTGGGCCGACATCTGCGGCTGGTACTACCTGCCCGGCCCCCTCACCGACATGCGTGCACGAGGCATGATCGGGGCCGGGTTCGAGGTCTTCGTTCGCCGCGGCCAACTCTTCTTCAGGTGCCTGAGCCCCGTTCCCGCGCTTCTGAAGGGGTTTCCGCTGCACCCGGACGACCCGAAGGACCCCTACGACTTCCGGGCCGACCTCCGCGAGTTCGACCTCACCATGCGCCTCGTCTTCAGTCATGAGCCGGGAGGGGGAACGACGGCGGTCCACCTCGACGTGATGCCGCTGTCGGCCCAGAAGCAAGGGGCGGCGACAAACCCGAGGCGGTGGGCCAGTGGCGCGCTTCTTGCTCTCGGCGCCACGGCGATCGCCAGTCGTGCGCCTCTAGGAGAGCGCTGAATAACTGAGTGTCGGTCCCAGGTCGGTGGCTGCTGGGCCGGGAGGCTTGGTGCATGCAGGGTGTCGCGGTCGCTGATCGTGAGTTGTGGGACGCGGAGGCGCTGGTGCGGCACCTGGTGCCGGCCGGCAGCGTGTTCGCGTTTCTGGCCGATCACCGGCGGGAGTTGTTTCCGGATGGCATGTTCGCCGACCTGTTCACCTCGACCACCGGGCGGCCTAGCGTGCCCGCCGACGTTGTCGGGTCGGTGATCGTGTTGCAGAGCCTGCACGGGCTGTCGGATCGGGAGGCGGTCGAGGCGCTGCGGTGTGACCTGCGGTGGAAGGTGGCCTGCGGGCTGGGGTTGACCGATGAGGGGTTCCATCCGACGACGCTGACCTACTGGCGGCGCCGGCTGGCCGCCTCGGATGCGCCGAACCGGATCTTCGACGCGGTCAAGCGGGTGGTGGCCGAGACCGGGGTGCTGCGCGGGCGGACTAGGCGGGCGTTGGACTCGACCATCCTCGATGACGCGGTGGCCACCCAGGACACGGTGACCCAGCTGGTCGCCGCGGTCCGCCGGGTAGCCCGCGAGGTGCCCGGCGCGGCCGAGGTGATCGCCGCCGAGTGCACCGCGCACGACTACACCGATCCGGGTAAACCGCGGATCGCGTGGGACGACCAGGCCGCTCGCGACGCGCTGGTCGACGCGCTGGTCACCGACGCGCGGCGGCTGCTGGACCGGTTCACCGCTGCCACCGTCGACGCTGATGACGCGGCGGCGCAGGCGTTGGCGTTGCTGGCGTTGGTCGCCGGGCAGGACGTCGAGTGGGTCACCGGCGCCGAGCATCCCGGCGGCGGGTCGTGGCGGATCGCGCGGCGGGTTGCCGCCGACCGGGTGATCTCCACCGTCGACCCGGACGCGCGGCACGCGCACAAGACGGTGCACCGCCGTCAGGACGGGTTCAAGGCGCACGTCGCAGTCGAGCCGGACACCGGGATCGTCACCGACTGCGCGCTGACCAAGGCCGCCGGCGCGGACAACCACGACGCCGTGGTCGGGGTACGGCTGCTCGCGAACGAGGAGCCCGGGCTCGAGGTGCTCGGCGATTCCGCCTACGGCACCGGCGACGCTCGCGCCGCGCTCGCCGAGGCCGGGCACCGGGCGGTGATCAAACCGGCGCCGCTGCGCCCAGCAGTACCCGGCGGTTTCACCGTAGATGACTTCACCGTCGACGAGCGGGCCGGCACCGTCACCTGCCCGGCCGGGGTGACCCGGCCGATCACCAAGACCCGGCTTGCGGTCTTCGGCGCGGCCTGCCGCGACTGCCCGTTGCGTGCCCGGTGCACGACCCGCGCAGCGGGCAAGACCCTGCGTCTGCGTGAGCATGACGCGCTGCTGCGTGCCGCACGCCGACAAGCCGACAATCCGCAGTTCCAGGCCGTGTACCGGCAGCAGCGGCCGATGGTCGAACGGTCGATCGCGTGGCTCACCCGAGGCAACCGCCGACTGCGCTACCGCGGCGTGACCCGGAACGACACCTGGCTGCACCATCGGATCGCCGCGCTGAATCTGCGCCGGCTCCTCAACCTCGGCCTGACCCGCCAAGACCGCTCCTGGGTGCTGGCCTGACAGGCGAACCCCACCGCCGCGGCCTTGACCGAACCTGTGCCCGCGCAGGCCAGCATCGACCCGGCGGGCACAGCGAGCCCGTTCTCGCACACACGTGCTGACCAAACATGGCCGCAATGACCGCCTACTCACAGGCTCTGCCCGCCACGGCCTCCCCGACAAGCGCCCTTGTTCAGCAACCTCCTAGTCGCCGTGATCTCTCACGGCAGGCTGGTTGCCCTAGATGCCGGCCAGTGTGATGCGACAGCGCGACTGCGCTTCGAGGGCCAGGAGGTGATGGTCCGGAAAGCGCAGGTCAATCTCCCGGGCATGCTCCGCCTTGGCAACGGCATCTCGCTACTTCCTGCGCCGCAACAACCCCTGATCCCGCCGCAACCGTCTGCACCCGACTCGGAGGCCTCGCCGGCCGGTGCCTGACCCCGTGCCGCTTTAGTTTTCGCTGGAGCTGACGGTAC